>CAZKXK010000030.1:0-14940 GCA_964556585.1 uncultured Anaerolineaceae bacterium | reverse complement strand
TCAGACATCCCGGACTCTGCCAAGGACGCGAGCGGCTACTGGTACGGCGACTCTTACGGCGTCATGTCGTTCGATGTCAACACCTCGGTCGTCACGAACGTGCCGCAGGACTGGTCGGATCTCCTCACCCAGGGCAAGAACACGGTCGCCCTCGCCGGTGACCCCACGCAGTCGAGCCAGGCGGTCATGGCCGTGTGGGCGGCAGCGCTCGCCAGCGGCGGCTCCGTCGACAACGCCCAGCCGGGCCTCGACTTCTTCAAGAAGCTGAACGACGCAGGGATCTTCGTCCCGGTCATCGGAAAGACGGCAACGGTTGCCTCGGGGGAGACTCCGATCCGCATCGCGTGGACATACAACGCCCTCGCCGACAAGGATTCCCTGGCGGGCAACCCGCCGATCACTGTCGTGGTCCCGAAGACGGGCCGCCTCGGCGGCATGTACATCCAGGCCATCAGCGCCTACGCGCCCCATCCGAACGCGGCGAAGCTCTGGATGGAGTACCTCTACTCCAACGAGGGCCAGCTCGGGTGGATGAACGGGTACTGCAGCCCGATCCGCTATGACGCGATGCTCAAGGCGAACTCGATCCCGGCCGACGTGGCGGCGAAACTCCCGGACACGTCCGGCGCCCTGCTGCCGACGCTCGACCAGATCACCGCCGCAACCAACACGATCACCACGGGCTGGGCCACCAGCGTCGGCATCACGGTCAAGTAGCGGAAACAGGCCGCAGGCGCTGCCTGGCGGAACATCACCGCCATGGTCACCACGCCGGATGCCCGCGGCGCGCCATCCGCGCTCCGCGGGCATCGCCGCGTGCCCTGGACCTTCCTGGGAGTCGTCCCCTTCTTCGTCTTCGCGACGATGTTCCTGGTCATCCCGACCAGCTACCTCGTCGTCGGCAGCTTTCGGGACCAGGCCGGCAACTTCACGGTCCAGAACTACCTTGACCTGTCCCGGCCGCTTACCGCAAACGCGTACACGACGAGCATCGAGATCAGCCTCGTCACCGCGATCCTGGGTGGAATCCTGGGCTTCCTCCTCGCCTACGCCGTGATCGCGGGCGGGCTCCCGATGCCCATCCGGACCGGGATCATGACCTTCTCCGGCGTCGCGTCGAACTTCGCCGGGGTGCCGCTCGCCCTTGCCTTCATCTTCACGATCGGGCGGACGGGGTTCGTGACGGTCATCCTGAAGACCGTCCTCGGCGTGGACGTCTACGGCGCCGGCTTCACGATCTACTCCAAGCTCGGTCTCGAGATCGTGTACCTGTACTTCCAGCTGCCGCTCATGGTGCTGATCATCGCGCCGGCGATCGACGGCCTGAAGAAGGAGTGGCGCGAGGCGTCGGAGAACGCCGGGGCGAGCACCTTCCAGTACTGGCGCTTCATCGCCCTGCCGGTGCTGATGCCATCGCTCATGGGCTCGATGATCCTGCTGTTCGGCAACGCCTTCGGGGCCCAGGCAACGGCCTTCGCGCTGACCGGCGGGTTCATCAACCTGGTCACCATCCTGATCGGCGGCCAGCTCTCCGGCGACGTCCTGGGCAACCAGAACCTCGGCTACGCGCTGGCGATGGGGATGGTGGCGATCATGGCCGTGACCATCCTGGCCTACTCCTGGCTCGCCCGGCGGGCGGAGCGCTGGCAGCGATGACCGGCTCCATCAACCGGCCGCCACAAATGCTCGAGGCGCTGACGCACCACCCGCCGGGTCGGCCACGGCGTCCCGGCCCGCGCGGGCTGCAGCGGAAGACCCTGGCCTCCTGGCTCTTCCTGCTGCTGGGCATTGCGTATTTCGCCCTGCCGCTCGTCGGCACGCTGATCTTCTCGTTGCGCGCCAAGCCGATGCTGTCGGCGTGGACCGACATGATCAACGACCCGCAGGTCTGGTCAACCCTGGGCTACTCCTTCGCCATCGGCGTGGTCACGATCACCGTGAGCATCGTCCTCCTCGTCCCGACGGCGTTCTGGGTCCGGCTCCGGTTGCCGCGCCTGCGGCCCGTGGTTGAGTTCGTGACGCTCCTGCCGTTCGTGGTCCCGCCGATCGTCCTCGTCTTCGGCCTGATCACCACCTTCAGTCAACCGCCGCTCCCCCTCACCGGCACCAACTTCGGCAGCGATGTGCTCCTGGTGTGCGCCTACGTCATCCTGTCGCTGCCGTACATGTACCGGGCCGTCGACGCGGGCCTCCGGACGATCGACATCCAAACGCTGACCGAGGCATGCCAGAGCCTGGGCGCCGGCTGGGCCACCATCCTGTGGCGGGTGATCCTGCCCAACCTCCGCGTGTCCATCCTGAGCGGTGCCTTTCTCACCCTGGCCATCGTCGTGGGCGAGTTCACGATCGCGAACTTCCTCGCGCGGCCGATGTTCGCCACCTACCTCCAGCAGATCTCCGGCAACCTGGCCTACCAGCCCGCCGCTGTCGCCCTGATGAGCTTCGGCATCACGTGGGGCGCGATGGGCGTGATCGCGCTCGTCGGCCGCGGCAACCAGGGAAGGATCGAGATCGGCGGGGCCCACTGAGATGCTGTCCATGACGGAGACCCCCGGCGCATGAGCTACCTGAACCTCAGCGGTATCCAAAAGCGGTTCCCGAACGGGTTCGTGGCCGTGCATGGCTTCGACCTGTCGATGGAGAAGGGCGAGTTCGTCTCCTTCCTGGGGCCGTCCGGCTGCGGCAAGACGACGACCCTGCGCATGATCGCCGGCTTCGAGCGCCCGACGACGGGCAGTGTCGTCCTCGACGGGACGGACATCACTGACCGGCCGCCCAACCGCCGGAACGTCGGCATGGTCTTCCAGGCCTACGCCCTGTTCCCGAACATGACCGTCGCCGACAACATCGGCTTCGGGCTCAGGGTCCGGAAGCGCGACAAGGCCTCGATCGCGAAGCGAACGGCGGAGCTTCTCGAGCTCATCGGCCTGCCCGGCACGGGCGACCGCTACCCGTGGCAGCTGTCCGGCGGCCAGCAGCAGCGCGTCGCCCTGGCGCGCGCGCTCGCCTTCGAGCCCCAGGTCCTGCTCCTCGACGAGCCGCTCTCCGCGCTCGATGCGAAGATCCGGGTCAGCCTCCGCGCGGAGATCCGGGCCATCCAGCGCGCGCTCGGGATCACCACGGTCTACGTGACGCACGACCAGGAGGAGGCGCTCTCGCTGTCCGACCGGATCGTCGTGATGAGCGAAGGGCGCATCGAGCAGATCGGCACGCCGTTCGAGATCTACAACTTCCCGAAGACGCCGTTCGTGGCGCGCTTCGTCGGCACGCTCAACGTGCTCAACGCGCGCGTCGTGGACGCCACCGCGGGCCGGCTGGACGTGGGGGGCCAGGAGATGCTGGCCACGGGCGCGGTGGACACGGCCGCGGGGTCAACGGTGAGCCTCGCGCTCCGGCCGGAGATCCTCACGCTCGGCGACGGCGAGCCCGGCCACGTCCGGCTGCGCGGCACGGTGGACGAGGTCACCTTCCTCGGTGCGGTGGTGCGGGTGCGGATCAAGCTTCCCGGAGATGCCGGCGTCGCCTCCGTGGACACCTTCAACAACCCGCACCTCGCCGTGCCGGCGCGCGAATCGGCGATCACGTTCTCCTTCCCCGCGGAGGCCTGCCTCATCCTCGACGGGGCCGGGCGTGACGCGGTGACGGCGGCCGCGACCGCGATCTGAAGGAGGCGCCCCAGGGCGCGTCGAACGACAGTGGTCCTGAGCGCGCCCGCGGCGTCCGCCGTGATCAATCGGCGGTGATCGCGGAGTCCCCACCCCAGCCGTGGGCAAGCGCATCGAGACGATCCCGCCATCCGGCCCCGGCACGCGCCAGGGCAAGCACGAGCCCCTCGCGGATCCCCTCCTCCGACGCCGTGGCGCGCTCCATGCCGTAGCGTGCCAGGATCGCCTCCAGGATGGCCGCGCCCGCGGCGAGGATCCGCGCACGCTGCGGCCGAATGCCGAACCGGGTCGCGATGTCTGCGGCCGACGCCGCGCAGAGCGTCTCGAACGCGGCGTCCAGCCGCTCCTGCGTCAGGATCCGGTCGCCTGGCACGCCGGGGACGACCTTCACGAGGTTCGAGGCAGTCCCGCCAACGGCAACGATTGCCGTTGGCGCGGCGTCGGGGCCCCCCTGAAGCGCCGCCAGAGCAGCAGCCCGGAGCGCCGCGATCTCGCCCCGCGTGGGCGGATCGTGGGCCACGTGCGCCTGCGTGAGACGCGCGCCGCCGACGCGAAGCCCGGTCGCAGTTGCCCTGCGGGATGGGCCGACGACCACGAGCTGGGTGCTCCCGCCGCCGACGTCCACGACGAGCAGGTCGGATTCGATCGCCCGACCGGAGGTCGCTCCGAGCAGCGTCAGCAGCCCCTCCTCGCGATGATCGACGACGTGGAACGGAACACCGGTCGCATCCTCCACGGCGACGACCACCGCCCTGGCGTCCGCGGCGCGCCGCATGGGCTCCGTCCCCACGAACGCGATTCGCACGGCGCCAAGCCCACGCGCGGCGGCCGCGTAGGCGGCAAGCGTCGCAATCAGCGGTCGGCGCACCTCCGGCGGGATCAGCCCCCGGGCATCGACCGTGGTCCCCAGCCCCAGCAATGCCGATTCGTCATGCAGCGACGCGACGCGATGCCCGTCCACTCTGCCGACGAGCAGGTGGGCCGAGTTCGCCCCGACGTCGACCGCGGCGCAGACCAGGCCGCCGAGGGGCGGCGCCCCGTCAGCCGTTGTCCGGACCCGCAGTCGGCGGGGTCGCTGGCCGGGCCCGCCGCGTCCGCGGCTTCGCAGGTTTGGCGGCAGTCACAGGCTTGGCGGCAGTCGCCCCTGCCTCGTCGACAGCCGGCCCCGCAGGGGCAGCACCCTCGACCGGAGCGCGCCGCGGGCGGACCGCTCGGCGGGCCACGCCAACCACCGATCCCGCCGCGTCCCGGACGGCACCGGCCGCATCGGTGACCACATCCGCGGCGTCCTCGAGCAGGTCACCCGCGGCGTGGCCGACCTTCTTCACTCCGCCCACCGCGGGCTCCGATGCGTGGCGCACCAGCTCCGCGATCTCGATGCGAATCCGGTCGGCCTCCGCGGACGCGGCCGCGAGCCGCGAGCGGTGCCGCTCCTCGGTCTTGCGCGCCGCTGCAAGGTCCTTCTCCAGCCTGGCGAGGCGACGCGCCGTCGCCCGCGCCAGCTGCTGCGCCTCGTCGCGCGCCGCGGCCGAGACATCCTCGACGCGCTTGCGGGTGGCGCGCTTCCCACTCCCCTTGCCCATCGCCATCCCCTCCTTGACCGGTCCGGTGACGCCCCCTGACGCCGCACGGTAACCGACAGTGTGCCACCCGCAGCAAACGGGAGCGGAGGGGTGCGCGTGGCAACAAGTGCCGGCCGCCGCCGAGGAGCGAGGCGTTCTTCGACCGGCACCCGAGCCGCTGATCGCGTTCGTTCGGACGGCCAACTGTCGCCTGGACCGCGGACCGTCCGCCGATCAGATCGCCTCTCCACGTCGGCGAGTTGCCGGCCATCCCGAGCCGAACCGGAAGTCGCGTCTCAGGCGGGAGCCGCCTCCGCCCGGCGCGCACGGCGCGCCAGCTCGATGAACGGGCGCAGCCGGACGCTCACCTCCATCTGCGTGCGACGGAACGCGGCCAGCCGCTCGTCGTCGGCGACGACGACCTCGGCGATGTCGTCGAGGCCCCAGTGGAGCGAGTTGTGGTCACCGGGGAAGACGGGACAGGTCTGCCGCGCACGGTCGCACACGGTGATGACGTAATCGAAGGGCTCGCCGAGGTACTCGCGCACGGATTTGGCGCGAGCCGCCGACCAGTCGAGCCCGACCTCGGACAGGACGCGAACGGTGTAGGGGTTCACGCCCTTCGGCTCGGTCCCGGCGGAGAAGGCCGCGAAGTCGTCCCCGCCGTACTGCCGGAGCAGCGCCTCCGCGATCTGGCTACGTGCCGAGTTGCCCGTGCAGACGAAGAGGACGCGAATGGGCTGGTCGGACACGAGAGACTCCTCGGTGATCCCGCCGGGATACCCGGCGGCCGCTATGGTGACTTCCAGGTCGGTAAGCTCGGCATCGAGCCGGGCGAGGTCGTCGCGCTGGCGCGAGATGGCCGCGCGCTGCCCGCTGATGAGCGGCGCAAGATCGAGATCCACCGAACCGCGAGCCAGGCATAGCGCCGCCAGCCGTCCCGCGTCGACAGGTGCCACCCCAAGGCGGCGCAGGGCCAGCACCAGCCGGAGACGGGTCAGGTCGTCGTCGTCGTAGTCGCGGTACCCGTTCGGGCGTCTCGCTGCACGGGGCAGGACGCCGGCCGCCTCGTACCAGCGCACGGCGGAAGGGGCGATGCCGGCCCGGGCGGCCAGCTCGGAGACGTTCACTCGTTCAACCTACACCTTGAAGTGACTCGAATGTCAATCCCTTTGCAACGCGAATCATCCAGTTCGGGCGACTGTTAACCGAACATTGAACAGGCGGCAACGATCGGTTGACGCGCCGGCCGGATGGTGGGGACGTCCGGCAGCCGGCCGGGTTGCGCTCCACCGACCCGGCCGGCTCGCCACGCGGACGACGCCGCCTCCCCGACCAAGCGCTCCTCCTCCCCCAGGGCTCGCCCCGCTGCCCCGTCAGCGGGGCGAGCCCACAACTCGCGGCTCGACCTCGACGGCAGCTCAACCCGGACCACGACAGCCGGCCGGCCGAAGCGTCCCCAGATCACCACCCCGACGCCGAGGAGACCATGGAACACGATCGGACCAGCCCCATCGTGCTTCCGCCCGGCATCGGGGCGATGCTTGCTCGCGTCGAGGGGGACATCCGCGAGCCGATGCGCAGCGTGTCGCGCGCTCCGCTGGACCACGAGGAACGGCTCATCAAGGAGACGCTCCTCCGGATGGCGAGTCTCATCGAGGAGCGCATCCGCGTGACCGTCGAGGCGCTCGAGACGCACGACGCGGCGCTGGCGCTGTCCGTGATCGAGCGTGACGTCGAGATCAACGCGATGCAGGCCGAGGCGCTCGACCACATCGTTCGCGCGATCGCGACCCAGGCGCCGGTCGCGCGCGACCTGCGATACCTCCTGACGCTCGACCACATCGCCTACGAGCTCGAACGGATCGGCGACTCGATCGCGAACGTCGCCAAGCGAGTCCGGGACGTGGCACCGTACCCGCCCCTCGCCGAGTACGTCGGGATCCCCGAGATGGGGCGCCTGGCCTCGCGGATCCTGGCCGACGTCGGACGGGCGCTCGTGGACTCGGACGCGGGCGCCGCGCGCGCGGTCGCCAGCCAGGACGACGCGATCGACGCGCACTACCATCGTGCCGTGGATGAGCTCATTCGCCAGGGCCAGGCCGATCCCGAGAATGTCGAACGGGCCGCTCGCCTGTTGATCGCGGCGCACTATATGGAACGGATCGGCGACCGGGTCACGAACATCGCCGAGGACGTGGTGTTTCTGGCCACCGGCGAGCATGAGGACCTGAACCCATGATCGAGCAACCCTGGCGCAACCTGTTGGCCGCCGGCCGGCCGGTGTGATGGTGGAGCTGGGACTCCTCCGCCACGCCCACGCCGGCGACCCGACGTCCTGGAGCCGGCCCGACGACCTCCGCCCGCTGACGGACAAGGGTCGCGGCCAGGCGGAGCGGCTGGGTCGCCTTCTTGCGTCGGCCGGGTTCGTCCCGGATGCAATGCTCACCTCGCCGCGCGTGCGCGCCGTCCAGACCGCGGAGCTGGTGGCGGATCACCTGGACGTGCCCGTCCGGACCGATCAACGGCTCGGCGGCCTCCTTGACCTCGGGGTGCTGGAG
This sequence comes from uncultured Anaerolineaceae bacterium, assembly GCA_964556585.1. GTDB lineage: Bacteria > Chloroflexota > Limnocylindria > Limnocylindrales > CSP1-4 > CTSoil-043. The sequence goes on along the minus strand of CAZKXK010000030.1, from coordinate 7,152 downwards.
GCGATCCTCGATGACGCGGGGACGCCGGTCCGGCCGATCCTTGTCGGCCATGACCCCGACTTCAGCGACCTGCTCGTCCTGCTCACAGGCTCGCCCGGCCTCAGGCTCCGCAAGGGGGCGTTCGCGCTGCTCGACGTGGAGCGACCGCTGGCTGCCGGCTCCGCGGAGCTGCGCTGGCTGGTCCCGCCCGACCTCCTGCGCCTCTGACCGCGCACGGCGCCTGGCCACGCCGTCGAGGGCGGCTCGGCCACTGCTCAGACGTTAACAATCCGCAAATGGCGCGTTGACGGCGCGGGTCGAGGCTGAGCGCGGAATCGAACCATTGGCTCTCTCTCCAGCGGCCCGCCACGGCGCGGTGATCGCGGGGAGGACAGGGAGGAACCCGATCCGTGTCCATCATCGCAACCTCGCGGCGCGTCGGCGCCTTCGCCCTCGCCACGGCGTTCGTCGTGGGAGCCTGCAGCAGTAGCGCGACGACCGCACCGGCGGCGAGCGCCGCCGCCCCGTCCGCCGCCGCCCCGGCGGGCTCCGCGGCCGCAGTCAACTGTGTCAGTGGGAGCATCACCGCGTCGGGCTCCACGGCGCTCCAGCCGCTCGTCGCCGCGGCCGCCACGGCGTACCAGGGCCATTGTCCCAATGCGACCATCCAGGTCCAGGGCGGCGGGTCCGGGACCGGCCTGACCCAGGTCCTCCAGGGTGCGGTCCAGATCGGCGACTCTGACGTGACCGCCGAGTCCAAGCTCCAGCCCGCGGACGCGGCCACGCTGGTCGACCACGTGGTCGCCAGCCAGGGCTGGATCATGGTCAACAATCCGAGCGTGACCGGCGTCACCAACCTCACGACCGACCAGGCAAAGCAGATCTGGACGGGCGCGATCACGAACTGGAAGGCCGTCGGCGGTCCGGACCAGCCGATCGTGCTCATCCTGCGCCCGCAGTCCTCGGGCACGCGCGCCACGTTCAAGGCGATCGTCCTGGGCGGCGCCGCCGAGGCATCCGGACAGGCGCTGACCGAGGACTCCAACGGCGCCGTCACGACCGCGGTCGAAGGCACCCCGGGCGCGACCAGCGTGATCGGCTTCGCCTACTACCAGCAGAACAAGAGCGGCCTGGTTGGCCTCCAGCTCGACGGTGTCGATGCCTCGGTCGCGAACCTGGCCAACGGGACCTACAAGCTGCAGGCCCTCGGAAACCTGTACACGAAGGGCCAGCCCACGGGGCTGACCGCAGCCTTCCTTGACTATATGCTTGGCCCTGAAGTGCAGGGGACCATCATCCCGTCGCTCTTCTACGGACCCGTCTCGAAGTAACCGTCGCGATCCCGGCCCCCGAACCGGGATACCCAGGGGCGCGGGCCTCTCGACGAGGTCCGCGCCTTTGTGATTGGAGGACCCGACCGCGTGACCGACCTCGCGCTCCGACCGACGTCCGCAGGGATCCGGCGCGCCAGGACGACCTGGGAGCGCGTGGACCTGCCGCGCCGGGCCACGCTCGCGGCTGCCGTGCTCGTGGTGCTCCTCGTCGCGCTGCTGCTCTTCTTCATCCTCTCGAACGGCATCGCCCTGTTCACGGCCTCCCACGTCTCGCTGAGCAGCGTCATCAACACCAACTGGAATCCCGACGCGGGCGCCCAGACGACCTTCGGGATCCTCCCCTTCGTCACCGGCACGCTGGGCGTCATGCTGGTCGCCGCCCTGATCGCGACGCCGCTCTCGATCGGCCTCGCGCTTTTCATGGCAGAGGTGGCGCCGAACTGGGCCCGCTCGATCACGCGGCCGGCGATGGAGGTGTTCGTCGGGATCCCGTCGGTCGTCTACGGGTGGCTGGGGATCACCGTGCTGGTGCCCTACCTCCGCGAGAACTGGGCCGGGCTCGGCTTCACGCTCGGGTTCAGCTGGTTCGCGGGCTCGCTCGTGTTGGCGCTCATGATCCTGCCGACGATCACGAGCGTCGCCTACGACGTCTTCCTGGCCATCCCGGCCGACCTGCGCGGCGCGTCGCTGGCCATGGGGACCACGCGCTGGCAGACCATCCGCCACATCCTGCTGCCGGCCGCCAAGGCCGGCCTCGCCACCGCCGTCGTGCTCGGCATGATGCGGGCCGCCGGCGAAGCGCTTGCGGTCCAGATGGTCATCGGCAACCGTCCCGTCATGCCGACCAGCCTGACGGAGCCGCTGACGACCCTGACCAGCCAGATCACGCTGGACATGGGCAACACGGTCAGCGGCGAGCCCTGGAACCAGGCCCTCTGGTTCATGGGCTGCGTCCTGCTCCTGATCTCGTTCCTGTTCGTGCTCCTCGTGCGCCGGTTCGGACGGCCGGGAGAATCGGTGTGAGGCGCGTCATCCTGGCCGACCGGATCGCGACCGGAACCCTGTGGGCAATCGGCATCCTGGTCGTCGCGATCCTGGGGGCGATCATCCTCCACTTCGTGCTCGCCGCCCTCGGGACGTTCAGCCTGTCGTTCCTGTTCGGCAACCCGTCCGACACGACCGTCGGCGGCATCGGCCCGATCCTCTGGAACTCGCTCTACATCCTCGTCCTGACCATGCTCATCACGGTGCCCCTGGGGATCGCCGGCGGCATCTACATGGCCGAATACGCGGGGACCGGCCGGCTCACCGACGCGATCCGCCTCTCGCAGGAGCTGATCAGCTCGGTCCCCTCGATCGTGGTGGGGCTGTTCGGGCTGGCGCTGTTCGTGAACGCGACGCACTGGAGCTTCACCGCCCTGGGCGGAGCGCTGACCCTGACCGTCTTCAACCTGCCGCTCATGTCGCGCCTGACCGAGCAGGCGCTCCGGGCGGTGCCCACCGAAGAGCGCAACGGCAGCCTGGCCCTGGGGTGCACGAAGTGGCAGACCATCCAGCACGTGGTCCTGCCGCTGGCGATCCCCGGCATCGTCACCGGCATCATCCTCACCGCGGGCCGCATCTTCGGCGAGGCGGCCGCCCTTCTCTTCACGGCCGGCCTGTCCACGCCGAGCGCGTACAACTTCGCGAACTTCAACCTCACCGACGCGCGCTCTCCATGGAGCCCGTTCCACCCTGCCACCACGCTGTCCGTCTACATCTGGAAGCTGAACTCGGAGGGGCTCGGAGACTTCGTCCGCCAGATCGCCGACACCTCGTCCGCCGTGCTGGTCGTGCTGGTCCTCGTCTTCAACCTGGGGGCGCGGGGGCTGGGCCGGGTCCTCCAGCGCCACCTGACCTCCGCATGAGCAGGCACTCCCAGGACGCAACGCCGCCCGAACGCAGCCCCAAGAGGAGGGCAGGCCCCCAATGACGACGCAGAACCCCGAGGGCTCGACGACGGCCGCGCAGTCGATCACGCTGGCGATGCCGGCCGCGCGCCCGAGCAATGCCTCAGGGACCCCGGAGATCAAGGTCAAGGTCCGCGACCTGGAGGTCTACTACGGGACGCGGCGAGCCGTCCGCGACGTCAACATGGACATCGCGGCGCGCTCGGTGACGGCGTTCATCGGGCCGTCCGGCTGCGGAAAGTCGACGATCCTGCGCTGCTTCGACCGGATGAACGACCTGATTCCGTCGGCCAGGGTCCGCGGCAGCGTGCTCCTGGACGGCGAGGACCTGTACGGGCCCGGAGTCCAGCCGGTCGAGGTTCGACGCCGCGTGGGCCTCGTCTTCCAGCGTCCCAACCCGTTCCCCATGTCGATCTACGAGAACGTGGCCTACGGGCCGCGCAGGCAGGGCGTCGCGGATCGCGCCCGCCTCGACGAGATCGTGGAGCAGAGCCTCCGGCGGTCGGCGCTGTGGGACGAGGTGAAAGACGACTTGCGCAAGAAATCGGGGCTATCGCTGTCGGGCGGCCAGCAGCAGCGGCTGTGCATCGCGCGCACGATGGCCGTGGACCCGGAGGTCATCCTGATGGACGAGCCGTGCTCGGCGCTGGATCCCATCGCGACCCAGCGGATCGAAGAGCTGATCGAGGAGCTTGCGGCCACCTTCACGATCGTGATCGTCACCCACAACATGCAGCAGGCATCACGGGTGTCCCAGACGACGGCGCTCTTCTGGGTGGACCCGGACCGCACCGGGCACCTGGTGGAGATGGGCCCGACCCAGCAGCTTTTCACGGCACCCAGAGAGCGCATCACCGAGGACTACGTGTCCGGCCGTTTCGGCTGACGCGGCAGAAGGAGAGAGCGTGACCAGCGACGTCGACCGCCCGGGCCAGTTCTTCAACGACGACATCACCGCCCCGCCCGCCGAACGCGGCGACAGGCCGGCGCACGGGGCCCGGGGACCGCTCGACCGCGAGCAGCGCGAGATCAAGGACACGCTCCTGCGCACGAGCAGCCTGGTCGAGGTTGCCATCGCGAGCACGGTCGAGTCCCTGGAGACCCACGATGCTGCGAAGGCGCTGGCGGTGGTTGAGGGCGATGCCGCCGTCAATGCCATGACCGCGGCAGCCGTGGAGGAGATCATCAGCACGATCGCGACCCAGTCGCCCGTGGCGCGCGACCTGCGCTTCCTCCTGACCCTGTACGACATCGCGACTGAGCTGGAGCGCATCGGCGACTACGTGGCCAACGTCGCGAAGCGGGCCCACGACCTGGCACCCGAGCCCAGCCTGCACCCCAGCGCCGGTGTGATTCAGATGGGTCGGCTCGCGATCGACCTCCTCGGCGAGGTGATGCGGTCGCTGGTGGACTCGGACGTCGAGCGGGCCCGCCGCACGGCGTCCCGGGACGACGAGATGGACGTCCTGTATCACCGCACCATCGATGAGACCACCGCGCTCGCGACCCAGAACGCGTCGAACGTGGAGCGGGCCACTCGCCTCCAGTTCGCAGCGCACTACATGGAGCGCATCGGCGACCGCGTGACGAACATCGCCGAGGCCGTGGTCTTCCTCTCCACCGGCCTGCGGGAGGACCTCAACTAGGCGGGTTCGCTGACATCTCGCCGCGCGCCCCCGGCGAGCACGGCGCCCCCAGCGAGCGCGGCGCCCTCGACGCAGGCTGCGCGCACGCCCAGCCGCTCCAGGCGGGCAAGCGTGCGTCGGTTCGTGAACGTGAACGCCGCGAGGTCCAGCCCGGCGCCCGTGACGGCTGCCGCCGTCCGCGCGTTGATGGCACGCCACTCGACGGAGATGCCCCGGCAGCCCAGCGCGACCGCGAGGTCGAGCGTGGCTCGCTCCAGGTCCTCCGCATTGAGCCAGCAGGCGACGGCGGGCGCGAGGCGCCGAATCGTGGCGAGACTCTCCGGCTCGAACGCGGACACCACCGCCCTGGCGAGCGCGCCGTCGGGCAGGCCCCGGGCGGCGAGCAGGGGGTCCAGGGCGATCATGCCGAGGTCCTCCTTGAGCTCGACGTCGAGGAACGGCGCCGGGCCGCAGGCGGAGAGGGCGGCAGCGAGGGTCGGGACGCCGAACGCCCCCAGCTGGGCCGCGGTCAGCGCGTCGGCCCGCTCCGGCCGTCCCTGGACCCGCTCGAGGCTGGCGTCGTGGAGGACGACCGCCATGCCGTCGACGGACGCCCGCACGTCGAGCTCCACGCCATCGCAATCGGGCCGCCCCACCGCCGCCGCGAACGCCGCGAGCGTGTTCTCGGGAGCCCGGGAGTGATCGCCGCGGTGCGCCAGGCGGAGCACGCTCAGGCTCCGGGCGTCGCGGCAAGGTCGGGCCCGATGACCGGGATCGCGAACCCGAACGTGGACCCACGCCCCTCCTCCGAGTCCACCCAGATCCGGCCCCCGTGCGCCTCGACGACGTGGCGCGCGATCGAGAGCCCAAGACCCGTGCCCCCCACGCCTCGCGTGCGCGCCCGGTCGCCCTTGTAGAAACGCTCGAACACGCGCGGCAGCGCCGCGCGCGGGATCCCCGGCCCGTGATCGGTCACCGTCAGCGTGGCCTCGTGCTCGCTCGCGCCGACCCGGATCACCACGTCGCTGCCTGCCGGGCTGAACTTCACCGCGTTGTGGAGCAGGTTGAGGAGCGCCTGGCCGAGGCGTTCCCCGTCACCGCGCACGAGGGGCAGTCGCGGGTCCGCGTCGACCACGAGCCCGACGCCCTGCCGCTCCGCGAAGAGGGCCAGCCGCTCCACGGTCGCGTGCGCCAGCGCGGTGAGGTCCACGTCCTGGAGGACGAGGGCCGTGCTGCCGCTCTCGATCTTCGAGAGATCCAGGAGCTCGTTCACCATCTGGACCAGGTGGCCGGTCTCCACCTCGATCTTCGCGATCCGCTCGGCCGTTCGCGGCGGCAGCCTGGCGGCGTCCAGGGCAAGCGTCTCGGCCAGCAGGCTGACGGTCGTCAACGGCGTGCGCAGCTCGTGCGCAAGGTTGTCGATGAACTCGGTCCGGATCCGCTGGAGCCGGCGCAGCTCGGTGACGTCCTCGAGGACGAGCCACGCATCGCCCGCCGGCATGCGCCGCGCGCGGACGAGGAGCGTCGGGGCGTCGGCGGTGCGGATCGTCATCTCGCCGACTGCGGAACCGGTCTGGAGCGCGGTCCGGACGACCTCTTCCAGCCGGTGGTCCGTGGAGGCCTCCATCACGCTGCGTCCGGGCAGGCTGCCCGAACGCCGGGCGAGCAGTCGAGCGGCTGTGTCGTTCGCGCTGACCACCACAAGATCGTCCGAGACCCGGATCACGCCGATCCCGACGAGATCGACGAGCACGCCCACGTCCCGGACCCAGGCGGCCGCCCGCGCTTCGGCCGACGACTCCTCCCTTCCGGCATGCGCCGTCACCGCGGCAACCGGACCCTCGGCGGGCGCGGCCGCGGCGCGCCGGACGCCCCGGCGCTGGAGCCCGACCGCGAGCACCAGCGCGGCCCCCCCGAGCGCGACGATGGCGACGAGAACGACTGGGTCCACGGTGGCGCGACGCGGCGCTCAGCCGCGGAGGCGCGTCTCCACGTCCGCGAGCGGCTCGATGGCACGCTCGCCCGTGGCTCGCACCGTCACCTCGACGCCGCCCGCGGAGAGTGAGCGCGGGCTGACGGTCAGGATCAGCGGCATCCCCAGCAGCTCGGCGTCCGTGAACTTCACGCCCGGCGACTCGTCGCGGTCATCCCACAGGATCTCGTGGCCCGCGTCGCGGGCCAGGTCGTGCAGGCGCCCGGCAACCTCCGCGACCTGCGGATCCTTCGTCGCCCCGAGGGAGACGAGGTGGGCGGCGTACGGCGCCA
>CAZKXK010000029.1:0-15153 GCA_964556585.1 uncultured Anaerolineaceae bacterium | reverse complement strand
TGCCTGCCCGAGCGGGGCGCGGCGGACTACCATCGCGGCATGTACTTCGACGCACTCTCCTTCCTCGAGGACGAACGGGATGCCTGGCGCCCGTACGAGGCGCTGTTCACGCTCTCGCCAGGGCAGCTGGAGCAGCCAGTGGTCGGCCCGGACCGCTGGTCGGCGCGAGACCTGCTGGGCCACCTCGTCTTCTGGCAGGAGCGCGCGCTGGCGGTGGCGCGCGAGCTGGCGGTCGGCCCGACCAGCCCGTCGCGTCAACGGGACCAGGCGGAGTGGGAGGCGCGGGGCGACGCGATCAACGCCGACGCCGTGGCGGCCTGGCGGGCGCTCCCGCTCGACGAGCTGCTGGAGCGGGCGAGGACGGTGGCCGGCGAGCTGCGGGGTCACCTGACCGTCGTGCCCGAAGCACGCTGGCTCAAGGACGGCGCCGTCCAGGCGTTCTTCGCTGGCGAGACCGTCGACCACTACGCCGACCACGCCGCCGATCTCGCCGCGATCCTCGCCGCCGCCCGGTGACCGATCCGGCGCTCGAGGCGCTGCTCGCCGCGCACGTCCGCCTGCTCGAGGGCGCCGTCGCCGTTCCTGGGCCGACTGGCACCGCCTGCGACCTCGAGGGGCTCGTGTTCGCGGCGTTCGCGGGGGGCGTGGCGGAGTTCCGTCTCGGCGAGGCGGTGAGCGCGGCGGCGCTGCGGACTCCGGACGCGAAGGCCTCGGCCCGGGGAACAGGCTGGGTGCGTTTCGCGCCGCGACGCCTCGACGCGCGTGCTCGGGATCGGGCCATCGCCTGGTTCGAGAGCGCCTGGCGACACGCCGACGCCGAGCTCGCCGGGGCCACGGACGAGCCGGACGAGGGCGAGGACGGCCCGGACGACGACGATGATGACGACGACGAGGGGGACGACCGGGCTACCTGACGGCCGGTTGTCAGCACAGGCGTGCCGCCGGACCGACGTGGACCGGCGCCCCTCAGCCGTGAATCGAACCGCCCCGCCGGGTGAGCCGGGCGGGGCGGAGTGCGGTGCGTGCGGTGTTCGACGCGGGGAGGCCCCGCGTCAGGCCGGATCAGCTGGCTGGCTTCGCGTAGGTCGGGAGGCCGAATCGCTCCTCGAGCTGGTCGGCGGGCTGGAAGCCGACGACGCCCATCGGCTGCCGACCTGCGCCCGGGAAGAACGCGATCGTCGGGATGCTCATGATGTTGAAGGCCTGGCTGATGCCCGGGTTGGCGTCCACGTCGACCTTCACGACGTCGACCTTGCCGTCGTACTTCTTGGCGAGCTTCTCGAGCTCGGGGGCAACGAGGCGGCAGGGCCCGCACCAGGCGGCCCAGAAGTCAACGATCACGGGCCGCTCGGCCTTCAGGACGAGCTCTTCGAAGGTTGTGTCCGTTGCGTGCTTGATCTCGACCATGGGTCGGGAAACCCTTTCTCCCGGTTGTGCGGGCGCGGAGCGGCCTAGCCGGCCAGCCCCTGGATGAGACGATATGCCTCGATGACACGCGGGTCCGCGAGGCGGTAGTACACGGTGCTCCCGTCACGACGGGTCGAGACGAGCCCGGCGCTTCGCAGCACCGCGAGGTGCTGGGACATGTTCGGCACCTGGCAGCCCACGCAGGCCGAGAGCTCCGAGACCGAGAACTCGCCGGTGGCGAGCGTCTCGAGAACACACAGGCGCTTCGGGTCAGCGAGCGCCCGGCCGATCAGCGCTGCGCGCTGCCGGTCGACGTCCGTTCCGCGGAGCTGTTCGGTGACCACGGGCGGAGTATCTCACCACTTGCGCAACAACGCAAGTGGTGGTCATGTCCCCAGGCTGGCGTGCACCGGGTGACCACTGCGATGATGGGCCGCGATCGACCAGCGTCGGCCCGCGATGGGGAGGTGGCCCGCCGTGGGCGATACTTCGCGGCATGCCGGTCACATTCGACGCGTCCGCGCACACGATCCCGCCGGAGGCGTTCGACGAGGCGGCCGCCCTCGTCCGGGGGCGCGTGCACCGAACGCCCATGCTCACGTCGCGCACGGCCGCGCGGATCGCCGAGACGGCAGGTGGCGTGCGCCTCGCCGGCGCGACGCTCCATGCCAAAGCCGAGCACCTCCAGGCGACAGGCTCGTTCAAAGTCCGCGGCGCGATCCTCCGGCTCGAGAGCCTCGACGCCGCGGAGCGTGCTGCGGGCGTGATCGCGATCTCGGCCGGCAACCACGCGGCCGCGGTCGCGGTCGCGGCGGCTCTTGCCGGGATCCGCGCCGTCGTGGTCATGCCCGCCACCGCGGTGACCTCCAAGGTGGATGCCTGCCGCGCGTACGGTGCGGAGGTCGTGCTGCACGGGGCAACGACGGTCGAGGCCTGGGCGGAGATGGAACGCCTTCGCGACGCGCGTGGCCTTACCTTCATCCACCCGTTCGACCATCCCGTGACGATTGCCGGCCAGGGGACCGTCGGCCTCGAAATCCTGACCGACCTTCCGGACGTCGACGTTGTCGTCGTGTCGGTCGGCGGCGGCGGCCTCGCCTGCGGCATCGCGACCGCCCTGGCCACGCGCAGGCCGGCGACACGAGTCTGGGGCGTGGAGCCCGCGAGCTCGGCAGCCCTCTCGCTCGCGCTGGCCGCGAACGAGATCGTCCCGGTGACGCCGGGGAGCGTCGCCGACGGCCTGAATGCCCCGTTCGCGGGCGACTGGACGCTGGCGCTCGGGCGGCGCCACCTTGCCGGGATCGTGACCCTCAGCGACCCGGAGATCCTGGGCGGGGTCCGGTTTGCGGCGGAACGGATGAAGCAGGTCCTCGAGCCGGCCGGCGCGGCCTCCCTGGCGGCGGTGCTGCACGGCCGGATCCCGCTCCGTGAGGGCGATCGGGTGTGCGTGGTGCTGAGCGGTGGCAACGTCGCCCTGGACCGCCTCGGGGAGCTGCTGGCCGGCGCGGCGCCGATTCCCGGACTCTGAGGATCAGTCGAGCCCCAGCGCGGTGAGGCGATCGTCGTCGATGCCCATGTGGTGGGCAAGCTCGTGGACGACGGTGATCCGGACCTCGTCCTCCAGCTCGAGCGGGTCGGGGAAGTCCCCCTCCAGCGGCAGCCGGAAGATCGTGATCACGTTGGGGAATGCGACCTCGTCGGCCCCCCAGGCTGTCCGCGGCACGCCCTCGTAGAGGCCGTACAGGGTCTCGTCCGGCGCCAGGCCCTCGTCGCGCCGCTGCTCAGGCGAGGGCTCGTCGGCGATCACGATCGCGACCTCACGGAGCGCCGCCGCGAACGGCATCGGAATGCCGGCGAGCGCGCGATCGACGAGGTCCTCGAACCGGGCGTGGCGGGCCTGGCGCCGCCGGCGAAGGGCGGCCAGCTCGGCGGCCGGGACTCCGCGGTGTCGCTTCGACATGGCGCGCCTATCCTACGGCGCGATGGACGGCGTGCACGGCCTGCCGCTCACGGGCCCCGGGTTGCGGGCCCTGGGCGTCGACACGCTCCCGCCGCCGCTCCCCGATCAGGTCGCCGAGCCCGCCGGATTCATGGTCGCGATGGACGGCGCGGTGCGCATCCACTTCCTGGACTGGGGCGGCCCGGCGACCGGCACCCCCGGCCAGGCAGGCGTTCGTTCCGTCGCGGACGCCGGCTGGAACGTCTCGGCGAGCCGTCACCGCGGCGGCGTGCCCGGTGTCCTGCTGATCCACGGGCTGGCCCAGACCGCCTGGTCCTGGGCGCCGGTCGCGCGCAGGGTTCGGGCGTTTGCCAGCGTCGTCGCCATGGACCTGCGCGGCCACGGCCTGTCGGACGCGCCGACCGACGGCTATGACTGCGAGCACCTTGCGGAGGACGCGATCGCGGTGGCCGAGGGCGCCGGGCTGCTGGCGTTCGCGGACGATCCGGGGCCCGATGGCGCGCTGGGCGCGCGCCCGTTCGTCGTGGCTGGCCACGGGTTCGGCGCGGTGGTCGCGGCCTGGACCGCGCATGCGCTCGGGGATCGCTGCGCCGGCCTCGTGCTCGTCGACGGGGGCTGGACCGACCTGCCAGCGGAGACAGGGATGACGCCGGACGAGTGGCTCGCAGCGATCGCAGAACCGCCCGAGGTGCTCCGGTCGATGGACGCCTGGCTGGCGGACCGGCACGCATTCGACCCGGCGACGTGGGATGCCGACCAGGAGCGAGCCGCCCGGAGCGAGGTCGTCGAGACGGCGGCCGGCCGGGTCAAGCCGGCGATCCACGGCCATGCGCTGGCGGCGTCGGTGGGCGCCCTGTGGACCTATCGGCCCGCGTTCACCCTGCCGGCGGTGGTGGCGGAGGTCGCGGCGCTGGCCGCCCGCGACGACGATGCCGGCCGGAACCTCCAGGCGCTCCGGGAGACGGCCGCCGCGCGCGCCGCCGCAGGTCGGGGCGCGGTTCATGCAGCGTCGTTCCCGGGGCTGGGCCACAACCTGATCCGCTACGTCCCGAACGCCGTCGTGGCTGCCATCCGCACGGTTGGCGCGCCACCTGGCGCGCCACCTGCGGACGCGGGCGCGCACGCATCCGGCTAGGATGCCGGCATGCCCAGCCGAGACTTGCCCGCCAACGTGAAGTCGATTGTCGCGGAGATCGAGACCGAGATCGGCGAGGAAGATCCCGCCAGTGCATCCACGTCCGCCCTGGCCCCGGCGGCCGCGATCGAAGGTGACGGCGCGGCAGGCGCTGCAATGGGCGCCGGCAACCGCCGCGTCGAGGCCGCCGTTCGCGGCATCCTCCGCGAGATCGGCGAGGACCCGGACCGGGAGGGCCTGCTGGGGACTCCCGGGCGTGTCCACCGCATGTACGCGGAGCTGACCGCGGGCTACCACGTGGACCCCGAGCGCCTCATCAATGGCGCCATCTACGACGTCGACTACAGCGAGATGGTCGTCGTCAAGGAGATTCCCTTCTATTCGCTGTGCGAGCACCACCTGCTGCCGTTCTTCGGGACCGCGGCCGTCGCCTACATCCCGAAGGGGCGCGTGATCGGGCTCTCGAAGATCCCGCGGATCGTGGAGATGTACGCCCGCCGGCTGCAGGTCCAGGAGCGACTCACCCAGCAGGTCGCGGACTTCCTCCAGGCGCGCCTCGGTCCCGGCGGCACCGGCGTGGTCATCGAGGCCACCCACCTGTGCGCGGTCATGCGCGGGATCCGCAAGCCGGGCACCGTGATGACCACCAGCCACGTCCTGGGCCTCTTCCGGACCAGCGAGAAGACGCGGGCGGAGTTCTTCGCGCACCTGTCGCGCCGGGCGCCGGGTGCCTGACGCCAACCGCCCGGCTATCATCCCCGCCATGACCGATCGACCGATCAAGGTGCTCATCGCGAAGCCGGGCCTGGACGGCCACGATCGGGGAGCCAAGGTCCTGGCCAGGGGCCTGCGCGATGAGGGCTTCGAGGTGGTCTACACGGGGCTGCGCCAGACCCCGGAGATGATCGTCACGGCTGCGCTCCAGGAGGACGTGGACGTCGTCGGGCTGTCGATCCTGTCCGGCGCCCACATGACGCTCCTGCCGCGGGTGACGCGCCTCATGCGCGAGCGCGGCCTCGACGACGTGCTGGTGACTGCCGGCGGGATCATCCCCGATGACGACGTCCCGGCCCTCAAGGAGGCCGGCGTGGCCGCGATCTTCGGGCCGGGCACCACGATCGCCGAGGTCGCCGAGTACATCCGGAGCCACGTCCGGCCGACCGGGGCGTGAGCGAGGACCGGATTCGCGGGGCCGAGCTGGCGGATGCGGCTGTCGCCGGCGATCGCCGGGCGCTGGCGAAGCTGCTCACGGCGGTCGAGAACCGGACCGCGATCGCGGAGGCGGCCGTCCGGCGCCTCTACCCGGGTGCGGGATCGGCGCACCTCGTCGGGATCACCGGTGCACCCGGCGCCGGCAAGAGCACGCTCGTGGCGGCCCTGATCGCGGAAGCGCGCCTGGCCGGCCGGACGGTCGCGGTGGTGGCCGTCGACCCGTCGTCGCCGATCACCGGGGGCGCGCTCCTGGGCGATCGGGTCCGGATGCAGGCGTACGCGACCGACGACGGCGTCTTCATCCGGAGCATGGCGTCACGGGGGCATGCGGGCGGCCTCGCGGCGACCAGCACGAGCGCGGCAACCGTGCTCGACGCGGCGGGGTTCGACCTGGTGCTGCTCGAGACGGTTGGTACGGGCCAGAGCGAGGTGGAGGTGGCCGCGGCGGCCGACACGACCGTCGTCCTGGAGGCGCCCGACATGGGCGACGAGGTCCAGGCTATCAAGGCCGGCCTCCTGGAGGTGGCGGATATCGTCGTCGTGAACAAGGGCGACCGGCCGGGCGCCCAGCGCACGGCAGCCCAGCTGCGGGCGATGCTGACCGTCACCCAGGCTCCGCGCCGGGCGGCGGGCTTGCAGGACGAAGGCGATGGCCACCCGGTGCCCAAGCGGCCCGAGGTCCTGGTCACGACCGCCTCCACCGGCGAAGGTGTCCCGGCGCTCCTGGCGGCGCTGGATCGCCACCGCGCAGCCGGCCGCGGCGGGCTCGTCGATGGCGCCCGACTGGCCCGTGCCGAAGCGCAGGTCTGGGCGATCGTCTCCGAGCGGCTCCGCGATCGATTCCACGGGGAGGCCATCCGCCCGGCAGCCGAGTGGACCCTGCGCGCGGTCGCGGAGCACCGGCTCGACCCCTACACGGCGGCCGACCGTCTCCTGGCCTCCCTGGTGGACCTCCGAACGCCAGCCTGAGGCAGCGCGCTCCTGGCTCCGCGGGTGCGCTCATGGCTCCGCGGAGTGTGCACCGGGTGCGCGCTACGACCGCCGGTGACCGGATCGGCGGTCGGTCGGTGTCAAGGAGATGCACCGGACGACCGCCGGGCGGCCGTCCCGCTCGCCGAGTGCACGACATCGCCGGGCTGGGGGTCGTCGCCGGTCGCAGCGGGCACCGGGTGCACGGGGGTCCGAACCGGGACGCTCCCGACCAGGCGTCAGCCGCAGTCGGTGCCGCGGCCGGATGGGGTGCTGCTACCCGGAAGCGGTGCCGCGGCCCGGATGGGGTGCCGCGGCCCGGAAGCCGTGGGTCGCCGCCGTGACGGCCACGGCGTACTCTCTCCCGCATGCGGATCCAGCACGCGTTCGTGGCCGGGGCCGGCCTGATGGGCCACGGGATCGCCCAGGTCCTGGCGAGCGCGGGGCGCAGCGTGGATCTCTACGAGCCGGAGCTCGCCCGGGCAGACGCGGGCCGCGGGCGGATCCTGGGCAACCTGGAGCGGGGCGTCGCCAAGGGCAGGCTGGATGCCACGGCCGCGCTGGAGATCGGGGACCGGATCGCGGCGACGGACCGAATCGACGCCGCTGCGGAGGCCGACCTCGTGGTGGAGGCGGTCTTCGAGGAGGAAGACGTCAAGCGCACGCTCTGGGCCGCGCTCGACGCGCTCGCGCCCGGGCGTGCCATCTTCGCCTCGAACACGAGCTCCATCTCCATCGATCGCCTGGCCGAGGTGCTGGCGCCGTCCCGCAGGCCGGCGTTCTGCGGGATGCACTTCTTCAGCCCGGTGCCGGTGATGCCGCTCGTGGAGCTGATCCGGGGGAGCGCGACGGACGAGGCGACGGTCGCGGCGGTGCGCGCGCTTGCCGGGGAGCTCGGCAAACAGGTGATCGTCTCGGCCGATCGGCCCGGGTTCATCGTCAACCGGATCCTCATGCCCTTGCTGGCGGAGGCGATCCGGGCGCTCGAGGAGGGGATCGGAACGGCCGAGGACATCGACACGGGTGCGCGCGTCGGGCTCAACCACCCGATGGGCCCGCTCGAGCTGGCCGATTTCATCGGCCTCGACGTGGTGCTGGGCGTGCTGCAGGTGCTCCAGGAGGACCTCGGCGATCCACGCTTCGCGCCCCCGCAGACGCTGCGCGACCTGGTGGCCGCGGGGAAGCTGGGCCAGAAGACCGGCGAGGGGTTCTTCCGCTACCCGCGCGGCTGACCGCGCCAATCAGTGCCGGCCCGGGCGTGTCGCTCCGGGCTCGCGAACAGGGGAGAGACGTGCTCGACGCGCTCGATGGGCTGGGCCAGGACGAGCGGTTGCTCGGGGAGACGATCCGGGCGTTCGCGCGGGAGGTGATCGCACCGGGCGCGATCGAGCGTGACGAGGCGGAGCGCTTCGACCGCCCACTGATCGGGTCGATGGCGGAGCTAGGGCTCCTCGCCGGCCCGTTTCCCGAGGCGGTCGGTGGAGCGGGACTGACCGCCGCGGCCTGGACGATCGTCGTGGAGGAGATCGCCGCCGCGGACATGGCTGTCGCGGTCAGCCTGTGTGTTCACGTCCTGCACCAGAACCCGGTCGTCCGCTGGGGCACGCCCGAGCAGCACGCCCGCTGGCTGCCGGCCCTGCAGAGCGGCGAGGCGCTCGGTGCGTTCGCGCTGACCGAGCCGGGAGCCGGGTCGGACGCCGCTGCGATCAGGACCCGGGCCACGCGCCTCGATGCGGAGGGCCGCGAGCTGGCGGCGGATGGTGGGCCGGGCGCGGGGCCGGATGCGGCTGCCTACCGGCTCGACGGGACGAAGATCTGGATCTCGAACGCCCCCGCCGCCGAGCGCTACCTCGTGTTCGCCACGCTGGATCAATCGCGTGGCGCAGCCGGGATCACCGCGTTCCTTGTGGAGCGGGAGACGCCCGGCTTTCGTTTCGGTGCCCACGAGAAGAAGATGGGGATCCGGGCGTGTCCCGCCGCGGAGCTCGTCTTCGACGGTGCCGTCGTCCCCGCCGCCAACCGGCTCGGCGGGGAGGGTGACGGCTACCGAGTGGCGCTGTCGGCGCTGGGCGACGGCCGGATCGCTATCGCGGCCGCCTGCACCGGTCTGGCGCGGGCGGCGCTGGAGCGTTCCGCGGCCTACTTGCACGAGCGGCGGGCATTCGGCGTCGAGATCGCGGAGCTCCAGGGGCTGCGCTTCATGGTCGCCGAGATGGCCCAGCAGGTGGCAACGGCGCGCGCACTGACCCGCGGCGCCGCCGCAGCGCGGGACCGGGGCGCGCCGGGATCCGAGGTCGCCGCCGCCGCGTCGCTCGCGAAGTGGACCGCGTCCGACGCGGCGATGCGCGTGACAACCGATGCCGTCCAGCTGTTCGGCGGCGCGGGGTACTCGCGCGAGACGGGCGTGGAGCGGCTCATGCGCGACGCGAAGGGCGCCCAGATCTACGAGGGTACGAACCAGGTCCACCGGGGGATCGTCGCCGACGCAATCCTGGGGCGCCCGCGCGGCTGACCGACCGGGCGCGCGGCGGCACCCGAGGCGGCACCCGAGGCGGCACCCGGCGCGCCACCCGCGGCGGCGACCGGCGTGCCAGCCGAGGCGCCACCCGGGGGAACGTTCGCACGCACCCGAGTGCACGCGGGGGTAGATTCGGCCGATGGAGCGCCTCCCGGACGGCCCGAACGGCCGCGTCTACCTGGTATCCGCGGTCCGCACGCCGATCGGCAGGTTCGGCGGCGGGCTGGCCAGCGTGCCGGCCACCGAGCTCGGCGGCGTGGCCATCCGGGCAGCTGTCGACGCCGCGGGCCTGTCGCCGGATGTGGTCGTCGACGACGTCTACATGGGCCAGGTGCTCCAGGCAGGGGCGGGCCAGGCGCCGGCGCGCCAGGCAGCCCTGGCGGCGGGGCTGGCCGAGTCCACGCCGGCCACGACGATCAACCGGGTCTGCGGCTCGGGCCTCAAGGCGATCATGCTGGGTGCCGCGGCGATCAAGGCGGGCGACGCCGATCTCGTGGTTGCCGGCGGAATGGAGTCGATGAACCGCGCCCCGTTCCTGCTCGATCGGGCGCGCTTCGGCTATCGGCTCGGCGACTCGTTGCTCCGGGATTCGGCCGTCCTCGACGGCCTGTGGTGCTCGATCGAGGATTGCCACATGGGCACCCACGCGGAGCGGACCGCGCTGGCGGCCGGAGTCTCGCGCGACGACCAGGACGCGTTCGCGCTCGAGAGCCATCGGCGGGCGGTCGCCGCCCAGGACACCGGACGCTTCGCCGACGAGCTGGTGCCGGTCACGGTGCGCGACGAACGCGGTCGCGAGAGCGTCGTGGCGGCGGACGAATCGCCTCGCCGCGACACGACGGCGGAGGCGCTCGGCCGGTTGCGGCCGGTCTTCGCCCAGCCGTCCTCCGACCCGCGCGACCCCGAGGTGCCGCCGGCGGGGCCGGGGACGGTCACGGCCGGCAACGCCCCCGGGATCACGGACGGTGCCGCGGCGACCGTCGTGGCCTCCGAACGGGCGGTCGAGCGACACGGCCTGCGGCCGCTGGCGAGGATCGTCGGGTATGCCCAGGGGGAGGTCGAGCCGCGCTGGCTGTTCCGGGCGCCTGTCGTCGGTGTCCGCAACCTCGTCGCGCGAACCGGGATCCCGGTCGAGGCGTTCGACCTGGTGGAGATCAACGAGGCGTTCGCCGCCCAGGTGCTCGCCGACGGCAGGGAGCTCGGGCTCGATTGGTCAAGGGTCAACGTCAACGGCGGCGCCATTGCGCTCGGGCATCCCATCGGCGCATCCGGCGCCCGCATCGTCGCGACGCTGCTCCACGAGCTGCGCCGGCGGCAGGGCCGCTATGGCCTTGCCACGCTCTGCCTGGGCGGGGGCGGCTCCGTGGCAATGGCGTTCGAGCGCGCCTGAGCTTCCGCTCGCCGCTCAGCCGCCGCCCGTGCAGGCCTCGAGCTCGTGCAGGAGGCCGACCGGGGTGGTTCCCGGGGAGACCCGGATCCGCGGCGCGGCGAACCGGTTGTACCAGCTGACGCTGCATCCACCGCCTTCCGTGAACGCCATCGCATAGCCGGCTTGCTCCACGAGGCCCTGGTCGATCGGGTCCTCGCCGCCGAACGGGTAGGCGAAGGTCGTCGGGCGCTGCCCCGTCACCGCGGCGATCCTGGCCGCGGAGGCGGTGAGCTCGGAGCGCGCGACGGTATCCATTGCCGTGCTGAGGCGGACGTGGTTCACGGTGTGGCTCCCGATCTCCATGCCGCTGGAGGCGAGCTGCCGCCACTCGCTTGCCGTCAATGAGCCGGCGTCGCTCACGCGGCCCGTGATCACGTAGAAGGTGGCCACCAGGCCCAGCCGTTGCAGGATCGGGAACGCCTGCGTGTATCCGTCGCGGCGGCCGTCGTCGAACGTGATGACGAACGTCCGGGCAGGCGGCTCCACGCCGGCGGCGAGGTCCGCCGCGAGCTGCGCCGCGGTGATCGACTGCCAGCCGGCCGCGACGAGCGCCTGGAGCTGGGCTTCGAACAGCTCGGGTGGCACCACCAGCCCGGGCAGCGACGTGCCGACCTGGTCGGCGGGTGCCACGCGGTGGTACATCAGGACCGGGACGCGGAGGGTGAAGCCGGCCGGCGGCCCCGGCGCGTCGGCAGCGACGAGCGGCCACGTCGCCGTCGCGGTGCGACCCGGGGTCGGCGCGGGACTCGCGCTCGCCACCGAAGGGGCCTCCGTCGCAAGGATGGATGGTGCGGCCGTCGTCGCCGCCGGAGCCGGGTCACCCGGGGTGGCATTGGCACTCTCTTGAAACGCGGCTCCGCCCGGGCCGCCCTGCAGCCCTGAAACGGGCGCGGCGGCGGCGCCGTAGCCGACGGCGGCACCGGCGCCAACCGATACGCCGAACACGGCGACGACAAGGACGGCGAAGACGGGGCGCCGCAGGCGCATCTGGCTCCCGAGGTTGCGTCGCGATCTCAGCAGGGCGCTCGGGGCGACGCGCTGCGGAGCATATCGCCGTCGGGCGTTGGCGCGTCATCGTTCTGCGCACGGAGACGGGGGCGCCGCCAGGCGCAACGCGACGGCGCGCGGCCACGCGAGAGCTGTCACGCGACGGGGTCTCGCGACAGGGGGTGGCATCTTTGCTAGACTCCGCCGTCGCGGGCCCGTAGCTCAACGGTAGAGCGGGGGACTCTTAATCCCTAGGTTCAGAGTTCGAATCTCTGCGGGCTCACCACCGACCCGACCGTCCGCGATTCTCTCCAGTCACGGCCTTCCAGGGCCCCGTCACGGCCCGCACGCCGTTCAGGTGGGGTTCATGCGGGTCGGGGAAGATGTGGGACATGACCGAATCCCAGTTCTCAGCAACCGAGACCGTCGAGCCGGACGCGGACGACGAGCTGTACGACACCGAGACAGATGACGGCGACGGGGGGCGACCCCGGCGGACCGTCCTGATCGTCGCGGTCGCGGCGCTCGTGCTCGCCCTCGTCGCCGTTGGGCTGTCCGCGGTGGCGTACCTCCGGCCAACCACGTCGAGCTGCGAGGTGGCCGCGTGGAACTCCGTGCCGACGGCCAGCGAGCTCCCGACCGGCTGGAAGGTGACCGCGACCGACGTCTACCCCGACAACCAGACGACCACGATCACGGGACCCACCCCGGCCGATGGGTCGGCAGCCCTCACGATCTACGCGAGCGTCACGTGCTTCGGGGACCACGCCACGGACGCCATCGCGCGATCGGAGCAGGCCTCGGAGGCCGCCGGAAGGGCGGTCACGGCGATCGACGGCATCGGCGAGACCGGGTACGCGATCGCCGGTGACACGTCCGGGGCGAGCGCCATCCAGTTCCGTCGCGGCTCGCTGCTTGCGTACCTGGCCAGCTCCGGGGCCGTCAGCCAGCCGGACCTCCGCCAGGCGGGTTCCGCCGTCGATGCCGCGATCCGTCGCGCGCTGGGCGACGCCGGGGCGACGGCCGCGCCGGTAGCGAGCGCGGGGGCGCTGGCGTCGGGATCGCCGTCGGGATCTCCGTCGGGTTCGCCCGCACCGTCCGGCCTCGCGTCACCGCAGCCGTCCCAGGCGGCCGCCAGCCCGGCCGCGCCGGAGCTCGAGGCGCTCATGCCAACGAAAGTATCCGGCACCGCGCTCTCCGTCCAGAGTGCCACCGGCGACCAGGTCCTCGGCACCGACGCGGCGAGCAAGGCCCTCACCTCGGCCCTGGCCAGCTTCGGCAAGAAGCCGGCCGACCTCCAGCTCGCGCAGGCGTACGACCCGACGAGCACGCTCGACGTCACGATTCTCGGCTTCCGGGTTCCGGGCCTCGCGGTCTCGAAGCTCGAACCGGCCGTGCTTCAGACGTGGCTCTTCGGCGGTGCGACGGGCGTCACGACGAAGCAGACCACGGTCAGCGGCGTCGCGGTCACCGAGGTCACCTACGGGGGCGACACGTCCGTCTCGTACGTCGTGGTCCGCAAGGACTCCGTCCTCGTCATCCAGTCGGGCAGCGCCGCGCTCGCGGCAGCGGCGATCGCCGCGCTCCCGTGACCGGGAACGGCGCGCCGGTTCGCACCGAGCTCGAGCCACCGAGCCCCGATCCGATCGCGGTCGGCTGGGACGAGCTTGACGCGCTCGTGGGGCGCCTTGCCACCGCGATCGGCCGCGATTACGACCTCGTGCTGGCAATCACGCGCGGCGGCCTCGTGCCGGCCGGGATCCTCGCCTATCGTCTCGACCTGCGGGAGATCCTCGTCGCCGGAGTCGAGTTCTACACCGGTGACGGGGGGACGCACCCCGCGCCGCTCGTCACCCAGTTCCCGGCCGCGGACCTGCTTCGGGGCCGCCGCGTGCTGGTGATCGACGAGGTGTGGGAGACCGGCGAGACCATGGCCGAGGTCGTCCGGCGGGTACGGGAGGCCGGCGGGATCGTGACCACCGCGGTGATCCACTACAAGCCGGGGCGGTCGCGCGTGGCCCTGGCGCCCGACCACTACGCGGCGCTCGCGCACGGCTGGGTGACCTATCCGTACAAGGCGGGCGGGTAGGCGGCGCCGGCGAGGCGCGGAACGGTCGCCGCTGCCCAAACCGTCCGGCCTCCGCGTCCGAATGAAGGGCATGACAACCGTGAACGTGCCCCAGATCTCGTACGCAACCGGATCCTACGAGCCCGGCGCCTGCAACATCGGCCCGGCCGAGATCGCCCGGCGACGCCGGGCCGGAGTCGCGGGCATCGCGGCCGCGCTCATGCTGGCGGCGGGCCTGTTCATCGTCGGCGCCCCGCCCGTGGCGCGGCTCCTGGTCGCGCTGCCACTGTCGGCCGGCGCGGTGGGCCTGCTCCAGGCCCGGTTCCGTTTCTGCGTTGGCTTCGCGCTCGCCGGCCTGCGCAACTTCGGGCCCCTCGGTGCGGCGGAGCGCGTCACCGACCGTGCCGCTCACCGGGCGGACCTGCAGCGCGCGGTCCTGGTCATGCTCGCCGCGCTCGCCATCGGCATCGGCGGCGGCGTGGCGCTGGCCCTGCTGCCCGCGTAGTCGCCGCCCGCTCGGCACGCAGGTTGGTCGGGCCGCGTGCCCGACGGGGCGCGCGGTCCGGCAGGCACTGCGGGGACTGACCCGCGGGTCGAGGGCGACACCGGCATCCGCGACGGGTGCAGCCGTGGCGAGGAAACGTGGACCGTCCCGCTCCGCGACCATGCGACGCCCGTACAATGCGACTGCCGTCCACCGCGACGCCCGTACAATCGGCGGAACCGTTCGCCCGAGCCGACCCTGGCCGTCGCCACGAGGATCCGCATGACCATCCCGACCGTCCGCTACACCGACGAGCGCCTGCCCAACGGGCTTCGCCTCCTGGTCAGCGAGGATCACCTGGTCCCCGTGGTGGCCGTCAACCTCTGGTACGACGTCGGCAGCAAGCACGAGCAACCCGGCAAGACGGGGTTCGCCCACCTCTTCGAGCACGTCATGTTCCAGGGCAGCCGTCACGTGGCAAAGACGGAGCACTTTGCGCTGGTCCAGGCCGCCGGCGGGAGCCTGAATGGGTCCACCTGGCTGGACCGGACCAACTACTACGAGACCGTCCCCTCGCACCAGCTGGAGCTGGCGCTCTGGCTGGAAGCGGACCGGATGGGGACCCTGCTCGACGCCCTCAGCCAGGAGAACCTGGACAACCAGCGGGCCGTGGTCAAGAACGAGAAGCGGTCGAGCTACGACAACCAGCCCTACGGGACCTGGCAGGAGAAGCTGTTCGGCCACCTGTACCCGGCCGGGCACCCGTACCATCACCCCACGATCGGGTCGATGGAGGACCTGGACGCGGCGTCCCTGGAGGACGTCAGCTCGTTCTTCCGCACCTACTACGCGCCGAACAACGCGGTGCTCTCGATCGTGGGGGACGTGGACCTGGAGCAGGCGCGCGCCTGGGTGGTGCGGTACTTCGGGCCGCTGCCCGCGAACCCGGCGATCCCCGTCTTCGACCCGCATCCGCTTCCGCTG
>CAZKXK010000028.1:0-15392 GCA_964556585.1 uncultured Anaerolineaceae bacterium | reverse complement strand
GCGGAGCTCGCTCTCGATGTAGTCGGGCGGCGCGTCGTCCACCGACCAGCCGTCCGGCCACCGGGCCTCGTGGCGATCCGTGAGGCGACGCACGATCTCGATGAGCCAGGCGGGGTCGTCGCGAACCACGAGCGCACCGGACGCCTGGACCGTCGTGTAGTTCCAGGTGGGGACGTGGCGCCCCGAGCGCCGGGTGGCGGCGTAGAGGCGGGGTGAGACGTAGGCGTCGGGCCCGTCGAAGATCGCCAGCGCCTCGACGCCGGAGGAGCCGTCCCGCCACTGTGGGTTGGCACGGGCAAGGTGCCCCCGGAGCGTCCCGAGCGGGCCGTCCGCGGGGTCGAACAGCAGTGGCAGGATCGTGGCGGTCAGCCGGCCTCCCGACAGCGTGACCAGCGTGGCCGGGACCGCCGCGGCGAGCTCGCCCAGGGAGGCGGCCGGATCAGGGTCGGCGAAGCGTCCGTGGCCGGGCTGGTACACGCCGGGACCCTAGCACGCCGGACACGGGGAGGCGATCGCCCCTGGGCGGCGCGGCGGAGCCAGGCGAGCGCAGGGCCGGATCAGGCGCGGACCTCCTGGCGCATGAACCCGACGTAGCCGGCCCCGAAGCAGACCACGGTCAGGGAGAGGAGCGCCACCGCCTGCGGCCAGGCAAGCAGCAGGCTCTGGTCCAGCGGCAGGATCGACGGGATCGCCCGCTGGTCCGTCTGCTGCGCGATCGGCACGATGCCCACGGTCTGGACCGTCGGGTCCAGCAGGTAGGCCGCGGCCTCCGAGTAGAGGGTCCCCGGCGAGACCCGGGCGAGGTCCAGCTGGAGCTGGGCGTTGGCGATCTGCTGGTCGAGCGTGGCATTCGCCGGCACCGGAGCGACGTAGCTCGCCACGATGCCCACGAGCAGCGCCGAGAAGATCGTCAGCACGATCCACAGGGCGATCGCCGCGAGCGCGGACGTGGCGGACCGGCGCACGACGACCGAGCAGAGCATCGCGAAGGCAAGCCAGAAGCCCAGGTAGGCCAGGGTCACCACGAACCATGCCCCGACGCGGGCGAGGTCGTCCGGGCTGGGGCTGATGCCGAGCACGAGGAAGGCGATGCCGGACACGATCAGCGTGATCGCGAGCAGCACCAGCCCGATCACGGTGAGGCCAGCGGCGAACTTGCCGATGATCACCGCGTCGCGGTGGATCGGCTGGGAGACCAGGCGGGGCAGGGTCCGCTCGGAGCGTTCGCCGTTGATCGCGTCGAACCCGAACGCGATTCCCAGGAGCGGGCCGAGCAGGCCGACGAGCGCCGCGAACGACGGAACCTGCGAGCCCGTGGCCTGGTGGCTGAACAGCAGCACGAACAGGCCCGACGTGCCGCTGGCCGCCTGGGCGTTCTGGCCCACGAACGATGCGGTCGAGTAGATGGCCCCCACGGCCGCCAGGCCCAGCAGGGCGATCAGGATGAACAGGCGGATGCTCAGGATCCCGTCGCCGAACTCCTTGACCGCCACCACCCGCCAGCCCAGGCGCGGCGGACGCGCCGAAGCCAGGCGGGGAGTGCCCCGGGCCGGCGTGTCGGACGGTTCCGGGGAGGGGGCGTCGCCCGCCAGGACGAGCGCGTCAGGCGGCGTTGCCATGGTCGCCCTCGTCCCGGCTGAAGTAGCGCTGGTAGATCTCGTCGAGCTCGTCGCCCACCCGCCGCAGGTGCCGGACGCCCAGCCCGCGTGCGGCGAGGTCGACAGCCAGGTGCCCGCGGATCGATTGCGGGCCGGTCACGAGCCACAGGCCCGGGTCGTGCGGGTCGGCCCGCACGTTCACCACGCCGGGCGAGGCGCGCAGGGCCGCTTCGACCTGGTCGGGCGGGCCGTCCAGGCCGACCTCCAGCTCCAGCTCGTCGCCGGCCAGCTCGGCCGCGAGCTGGGACATGCGGCCCTGGGCCAGGATCCGGCCGGCGTTGAAGATCGCGACGCGGTCGCAGACCTGGTGCACCTGGTGGAGCAGGTGGCTCGACAGCAGGACCGTGACGCCGCTGTCGCGGGCGAGGGACTGGATGAGCGCCAGCACCTCGGTCACGCCCGCCGGGTCGATCGACGCCGTCGGCTCGTCCAGGATCAGGATGGACGGATCCTTGACGAGCGCGTCGGCCAGGCCGAGGCGCTGGCGCATGCCGCGCGAGTACTGCTCGACCCGCCGCTCGGCGGCGTCCGCCAGGCCGACCTGCTCCAGGAGCAGCCCGATCCGGTCGTTCGCGGCTCGTCGTTCGATGCCGTTGAGGGCGGCCGTGTAGCGCAGGTTCTCGGCGCCCGTCATCTCGCCGTAGAAGCCCACGTCGTCGGGCAGGTAGCCCACCCGGCGCTTCACCTCGAGGGGCTGCCTGGTCGGGTCGAAGCCCGCCACGCTGGCCCGGCCGTGGGTGGGTTCGGAGAGTCCCAGGAGCATCAGGATGGTCGTCGTCTTGCCGGCGCCGTTCGGCCCCAGCAGGCCGAAGACCTCGCCGGTCCGGATGGCAAGGTTGAGCTTGTCCACGGCGACGAGGTCGCCATACGTCTTCGTCAGCCCGTGGGTCTGGATCGCCAGGTCCGTCTCGGCCGGCTCGGGCGCCGCGTGGCGCACGAGGCGGCCCCGCTTGCGCACGTCAGCGCCGGCCGAAGCGGCGGAAGACCCACCCGAGACCGACGATGACGATCACGATCAGGGCCAGCCCGATGAAGCCCCACAGGGGCGAGGTCTGGACGGTGGTCCGGATGTCCACGTTGGCCGTCGCGGTCCCCGCGGTCACCGTGAAGGTGACGTCGTAGTCGCCGGCAAGGGCGTCGCTCGACGGCTGCACGGTCGCATCGACCGTGGCGGCGCTGCCCGGCTGGATCGTGGCGATCGTGGTGGGGGCAAAGGTCGTCGTCCAGCCGGTCGGCGCGGAGGCGGTGACCGCCACGTTCTGCAGGACCGTCGAGCCGGAGTTCGTGACCACCAGCGAGACGGTCCCCGTCGAGCCCGCGGTGACCTGCGCGTTGAGGACCTGGTTGGGCGTGCTCAGGGTCACGGCCGGGGCGCCGGTGACATCCGCCTCCAGGTTGGTCGTGGCCGACTGGCTGCCCGACGCCACGCTGACCTGGATCGGGTACGAGCCGGCCGTCACGGTGGACGGCGGCTGCGCCGTGACGCTCAGCGTATCGGTGGCCCCACCATCGACCGTGTCCGTCAGCGCCTGCCCGTTGCTCGAGGGATGCACCGAGACCGTCCATCCGTCAGGACCCTGGCCCTGGAGCGTGTAGGTCTGCTTCTGGGTGCCGGTGTTCGCGAGCGTGAGGCTGTAGCTGAACGTGCTCGCGGGAGCCCCGGACAGCTGCGGGAAGTCACTCGTCAGGGTGATCGCCCCGCCGGTGTCGCCCAGGACCGTGACCTCGATCGGAAGCGCCCGGGTTCCCTGGTCCGCGGTCGCGGTGACGGTCAGGGTCTGGGAGCCGGGCGTGGCATCCTGGGGAACCGTCACCGACAGGTCCACCGTGGCGGCCGTCGTGCCGCCGGCGAAGACCGCGTTGACGATGTTGCCGCCGCCGCGCAGGTTGGCCGTCCAGCCTTTGGGAGCACCCGACACGGCAAGTCCCACCCGCTCCGGCGCGGGCACCGCGATGTCGAGGGGGAACGTGACCGTGTTGCCGGGCTGGATCGTGACCGCCGGGTACGGCGTCGTCAGGTCGAACGTGGCGGCCAGGGCGCCGAGCGGCACGAGCGCGGTCATCAGCAGCAGGCCGGCTGACAGAGCGACTGCAGCCAGGCGTGTTCTCGTCATGGTTCCCTCAGCTGGTCTCCCGTCGCGCGACGCAGGCCATGGGCGCGCAGCGGCGGGCGGTGTTCTTCCCCCCGCGTATCGTGGCTCCCGGGCCGTTCAGCCGGGGTGGTCGGCGGATCAAGAATCCTTCACCGTTCCGGCGCTCACCTCGTCCGAGCTATCCTCACGCCACATGGCCGATCTCAAGCCCGCGCAGATCGTCGCGCTCCTGGTCCCGATCATCGTCATCCAGGTCGGGCTCATGATCGCGGCACTGGTGGACCTCGAGCGCTCCGAACGACGGGTGCGCGGTGGCAGCAAGCTCGTGTGGGCGATCGTGATCGTCTTCGTCAACATCGTCGGGCCGATCATCTACTTCGTGGCCGGCCGGGAGGAAGCGTGACGGCGACCGCGGGGGCCACGGCCTCGCCGGCCGGGGCCGCCATCGAGACTCGCGGGCTCACGAAGCGGTTCGGATCGATCCTCGCCCTCGACCGGCTGGACCTGGCGGTGCCGCGCGGCTCGATCTTCGGCCTGCTCGGCCCCAACGGCGCCGGCAAGACGACGACCATCAGGATCCTGGCCGGGCTGGCCCGACCGACTGCCGGGAGCGCGCTGGTCGCCGGGGTGCCGGTGGGCCTTGGCCAGCCGGAGCTTCGCCGCCGCCTGGGATACCTGGACCAGGACCCGCGCTTCTACAGCTGGATGAAGGGGCGCGAGCTGCTGGAGCTTGTCGGCCGGCTCTACGGGCTCGGCGGAGCGGAGCTCCGGACACGCGTCGCCGGGATGCTGGAGCGGACCGGGCTGGCGGGCGCTGCCGAGCGGCGGATCGGCGGCTACTCGGGCGGGATGCGCCAGCGGCTCGGGATCGCCCAGGCCCTGGTCCACGGGCCCGAGCTGCTCATCCTCGACGAGCCGGTCAGCTCCCTCGACCCGGAGGGGCGGCGGGACCTGCTGGAGCTCGTCGCCGGGCTGCGGGGCGAGGCGACGGTCGTCTTCTCCACCCACGTGCTGGCGGACGTCGAGCGGATCTGCGACCGGGTCGCGATCCTCGACCGGGGGCGCCGGGTGACCGAGGGCCCGCTCGAGGAGCTGCTCGCCGCCCACGCGCGACCCATCTACAACCTGGACCCCGCGCCGCGGCAGGAGGCGGCCGTCGCGGCGCTCCTCGCGCGCCTCCGGGCCGCCCCGTGGACGACCGACGTCACGGCCACCGCCGTCGGAATCCGGGTGACGGTGGCGGATCCCGACGCCGCTGCCGGGGCGATCCTGCCGCTGGTCGTGGCCTGCGGCGTCGTCCTGGAGTCGTTCGAGCGCGCGCGACCGACGCTGGAGGACGTCTTCCTCGAGCTCGTCGGCAACGTCGCCGCCGAGGAGCTGGACGGCCGCGGCTTCGTCCGCCCGCGCGAGGTCCGGGACCGGTGAGCGGGCTGGCGCCGCTCCTGCGCAAGGAGCTCCTGGAACAGTGGCGGACGATGCGGCTGCCGATCGTCGCGGCCGTCTTCCTTCTCGTCGGCCTCGCCTCGCCGCTGCTGGCCCGCTTCACCCCGGAGATCCTCAAGGCCGTCGGCGGCGACCAGTTCAGCATCGTGCTGCCGACCCCGACCGCGGCGGATGCGTGGGCCCAGCTGGCGAAGAACCTGGGCCAGTTCGGGGCGCTCGTCGCGGTCCTGCTGGCGATGGGCTCCGTCGCCACGGAGAAGGAGCGCGGGACCGCGGCGCTCATCCTGACGAAGCCGGCCGCCCGCGACGCATTCCTGCTGGCCAAGATGGTGGCGATCGCGACGACCCTGGGCATCTCCACGGCGATCGCCGGCGCCGGCGCCTGGCTCTACACCCTCATCCTGTTCGAGCCGTTGCCGGTCGCCGGGTTCGTCGCCGCCATGCTCCTCCAGTGGCTCGCCCTGGTCGCCTACGCCGCCGTCACGTTCCTGGGCAGCACGCTCACGCGATCGGCGCTCGCCGCGGCAGGGCTGGGCGTCGCGGCGTTCATCGTGCTGGGGATCCTCGGCATCATCCCGGCGATCGGACCCTACCTCCCGACCGGCCTCGGCGACCCTGCCCGCGCGCTCGCGCTGGGCCTGCCGGGCGTCGATGCCCTTGGCCCGGCGGTCGCCTCGATCGTCCTCGTGGCCGCCCTCTTCGCCGCCGCCGCGCTCGCCTTCCGCCGCCAGGAGCTCTGAGCCCGCGGCATCGTGACCGAGGACCGGGGGGATCTTCGGACCGGCAACCGTGCCGGCGTGCCCGACTACCATGAGCCGATGCGAACGGTGAAGGTCCAGGTGGCGGATGGCGTGGAGCTCGCCGCGGACGTCTGGCTGCCGGCCGCCCCGAGCGGCGTGCCCTTCCTCCTCGTCCACGGCCTGGCGTCGAACGCGCGGACCTGGGACGGCGTGGCGGCCAGGCTCGTCGCCGACGGCCACCCGACCGCCAGCGTGGACCTGCGGGGGCACGGGCGGTCGTCGAAGCCGGACGGCCCGTACGACATACCGACCGTCGCCGCCGACCTCGCCACGCTCATCGCGGGGCTGGAGCTGGACCGGCCGGTCGTGGCCGGCCAGTCGTGGGGCGGCAACGTCGTCCTGGAGCTCGGCGCCCGCCGCCCGGAGCTCGTGCGGGGGATCGTCTGCGTCGACGGAGGCTGGCTGGAGCCCAGCCGCGAGTTCCCCGATTGGGATGCCTGCCGGGCCGCGCTCGCCCCACCCCGGCTGGCCGGACGCCCGTTCGCCGAGATCGATGGGTACATCCGGTCGGCGCATCGCGACTGGCCGGAGAGCGGGATCCGCGGCACCCTGGCGAACTTCGAGGTCCGCCCCGACGGCACCGTGGCCCCGTGGCTCACCTTCGACCACCACATCGCGGTGCTCCGCGGGCTGTGGGAGCACCATCCGTCCGAGCGTTACCCGGACCTCGCCGTCCCGGTCCTGCTCGCCCCGGTCGACGGGGGCGACCCGGACTGGACGCGGCGCAAGCGCCGGGACGTCGAGCGCGCGGCGGCAGCGATCGCGGGTGCCCGGGTCCACTGGTTCGCCGGCGACCACGACATCCACGCCCAGCGCCCGGACGAACTGGCGGGCGTGATGCACGCGATGACCATGGACGGGCTGCCCGGGTGAGCGGTCCGCGCATCCTGGCGATCATGGGGTCCGGCGAGACGGCGCCCACGATGGCGAAGGTCCACCGGGCGCTGTTCGAACGTTTCGGCCCCGGGCCGGTTCCGGCAGCCATCCTGGACACGCCGTACGGGTTCCAGGAGAACGCCGACGACCTGAGCCTCCGGACGGTCCGCTTCTTCGCCGAGAGCGTCGGGCGGGACGTGAACGTCGCCTCGTACCGGTCGCGCGACGTCGACGCGCTGACGGCCGCCACGGCGCTCGCCCGGGTTCGCGAGGCGCGCTACCTGATGGCCGGCCCCGGAAGTCCGAGCTATGCCCTGCGCCAGTGGGCCGACGGCCCCATCCCCGCGGCGCTCGCCGATCTCCTCCGCGACGGGGGAATCCTCACCATGGCCAGCGCCGCGGCGCTGACCCTTGGCGCGGTCACGATCCCCGTCTACGAGATCTACAAGGTGGGCGCATCGCCGAGCTGGCTCCCGGGGCTGGATCTCCTGGCCGCCGCGACCGGGCTGCGGGCTGCGGTGGTCCCCCACTACGACAACGCCGAAGGCGGGAACCACGACACCCGCTTCTGCTACATGGGCGAGCGCCGGCTCCGGGACCTCGAAGGCCAGCTGCCGCCGGGCACGTTCATCCTGGGCGTGGACAGCCACACCGCGCTGGTGCTGGACCTCGACCGCGGGACCGCCGCGGTTGCCGGCCTGGGCGGGGTCACCGTCCGCGTGGACGGCCGGAGCAGCGTCATCCCCAGCGGCAGCGAGGTGAGCATCGGCGCCCTGGCAGCCGCCGCGCGCGAGCTGGCTACCGGCGCGCAAGGAGCCATCGCGACGGAGCGCGGCGCGGTCGGCTCCGACCGGGGGGATCGCGCCGGGGCGCCGGCAGCCGGCGCCGGCGAGCCGCGGCGCGCCGAGATGGCGGACCTGGAGGGGGCGTTCCTGGTTGCCCTCGGATCCCGCGACAGTCGCGCTGCCGTCTCGGCGCTCCTCGAGATCGATGCCCTGATCGACGCGCGGACGCGCAGCGGCGAGGACAGCCCCGACCTCGACAACGCCCGGTCGGCGTTCCGCGCCCTCATCGCCCGGCTGGGCGAGGCCGCCGCGTCCGGCGGGACCGATCCGCGATCGACGGTCGCGCCGTTCGTGGAGGCGCTGCTGAGCCTGCGGGCGCGGGCGCGGGACGCCCGCGACTGGGAGGCGGCCGACCTGGTCCGCGCGATGCTCACCGAGGCCGGCGTCGAGGTCCGGGACGGCGCCGAGGGCTCCGGCTGGGTCCTGGCAGAGCACCCCCGCGCCTGACCCCGCGACCCGGCCCGACCCGGTGCGGCTTCGCGGCCCGCCACCCGTCGCGCCCGACCCCTCGACCCGGCCCGATCCGGCGCGGCTGCGCAGACGGCGAGCGAAGCGGCCCACGACCTGCGACCCTTTCCGGCGGACCGGGGAGGCGCGCCCGCGGGCTCGCGCGGCCCGGGGAGGGATGAGGAGTCTGAGGGAGGGTTCAGCGTGGCTGCCGCCGTCGAGTATCTCCGGAGCATGTTCCAGTGGACCGTCAAGCGCGATGGGATCATCGCCCCGGATGAGCGACCGCCGGCGGCGCAATCGCTGGCCCTTGGCGCCCAGCACATCTTCGCCATGTTCGGGGCGACCGTCCTCGCCCCGGTGATCATGGGCTTCAACCCGAACACCGCGATCTTCTTCTCGGGCATCGGGACGCTCATCTTCTTCGTCTGCGTTCGCGGGCGGGTGCCGAGCTACCTGGGCTCGAGCTTCTCCTTCATCGCGGTCGTGCTCTCCGCCGAGGCAATCGGCGGCGGCCACAACATCCCGGTCGCCCTCGGCGGGATCATCGCCTGCGGCGCGGTCTATGCGCTGATCGGGTTGATCGTGATGGCGGTCGGCTACCGGTGGGTGGAGTTCCTGATGCCGCCGATCGTCACCGGCGCCGTCGTGGCGGTCATCGGCCTCAACCTCGCGCCGGCCGCGATCAACTACATGATCGGCTCCGACCCGGCCCATCCCAGCAACTTCGGGATCCTGGTCGGCCTGCTGACCGCGCTGGCGGTGGCGCTCGTGGCCGTCTACGCGCCGGGGATGTTCCGGCGCCTCCCCATCCTGATCGGCGGCATCTTCGGGTATCTCCTGTACTGGCTCCTGTCGAACGTCCTGGGCCTGGGTGGCACGCCGATCGACTTCAGCGCCATCAGCGCGGCGCCCCTCCTTGGCTGGCCGGCACTGACCGCCCCGCAGTTCGACTCGCACGCGATCACGCTCATCGTTCCCGTGGCGATCGTCCTGGTGGCCGAGAACCTCGGGCACGTCAAGGCGGTCGCCACGATGACCGGCCGAAACCTGGACCCGTACATCGGCCGGGCGTTCTTCGCCGACGGCCTCGCGACGATGGTGGCCGGCGCGGGCGGCGGGACGGGCGTCACGACGTATGCCGAGAACATCGGCGTGATGGCCGTGACGAAGATCTACTCCAGCCTGGTCTTCGTGATCGCGGCGGTCGTGGCGATCCTGCTGGGCTTCTCGCCGCTCTTCGGCGCGCTGGTGCTCTCGATCCCC
The DNA here is from genome assembly GCA_964556585.1 of uncultured Anaerolineaceae bacterium. Classification (GTDB taxonomy): domain Bacteria; phylum Chloroflexota; class Limnocylindria; order Limnocylindrales; family CSP1-4; genus CTSoil-043. The sequence continues at coordinate 5,964 of CAZKXK010000028.1, read as the reverse complement.
CAGCCCGTGCTGGGCGGCATGGCGATCGTCCTGTTCGGCCTGATCGCGACCACCGGGGCGCGCATCTGGGTGGAGAACAAGGTCGACTTCACGAACAACACGAACTTCGTCACGGCTGCGGTTGCGCTGACCCTGGGCGCAGGCAACCTGGCCATCACGGCGGGCGACTTCTCGATCGGCGGCATCGGCACTGCCTGCTTCGGCGCCCTGATCGTCTACCAGGTCCTCAACCGGTTCGGCCTGGGGACGGGGAAGGACGCCCTGCCGGCCGCCTGATCAGGCGGCCGGCGGCGGGTAGTCGGGCTCGTTGCCCGGCTTCCACTTGATGCTGCACCCCAGGCTGGGCCGCTGCGGCGCGGCCACCGGCGTGCCGGCGATGATCGCGTCGAGGGCGGCCCGCAGGTCCTGCCCGGTCACCGGGACGTCGTTGCCCGGTCGCGCACCGTCGAGCTGACCCCGGTAGGCCAGCCTGCGCTCCGCGTCGAAGGCGAAGAAGTCCGGGGTGCACGCGGCGTGGTAGGCGGTGGCCACCGCCTGCGTCTCGTCGTACAGGTACGGGGCCGTGAAGCCCATCGCGGCCGCCACCTCGGCCATCCGCGCCGGAGCGTCCTCGGGGAATCGGGCGATGTCGTTGCTGCTGATCGCCACGACTCCCACGCCCCGGGCCTGGTATTCCGCCGAGAGCCGGACCACCTCCTCGGCGACGTGCCGCACGTACGGACAGTGGTTGCACAGGAACATGACCAGCAGCGCCGGGCAGCCCGAGAAGTCGTCGCGCGAGACCACGCTTCCGGCGGTATCGGGCAGGTGGAAGTCGGGCGCGAGGGTGCCCAGCGGGAGCATTGTCGATGCGGTTGCGGCCACGGCCCTGCCTCACGTTGCGGGTGTGCGCGGATGGACGGTGCGGGCGCAACGGTCCGCCGACCGGCAGCCACGGGGGCCGGCACGGCGGGCGGCCAGCGCGTCAACTATCGTAGGCGTGAACCAGGAGGCGTGGAGGTCAGGCGCATGCGGATGACGGACCTGAAGGCGGGTTGGGCGATCGTGGGCAATGATGGGCGCCGCCTCGGCACGGTCCAGAGCGCTGGCCAGAACTACATCATCGCTTCGCGATCCGGCCGTCCCGGCAAGCTGTACGTTCCCGCCTCGCACGTCGCCAACGTCGAGAACGAGGTGGTCTACCTCAACCTCGCCAAGGGCGAGGCGGAGGCGATGGGCTGGGAACAGCCACCCCGGAACCCGGACGCGCCCGAGTCGTCCGCGGCGACCGACCTGCACCGGCACGTCTGACCGCGCCTCTCAGCCCTTCACGCTCCCCGCCGTCAGGCCGGCCACGATGTAGCGCTGGAAGACGAACGCGATGATCACGGGCGGGATCGCCGCGATCACACCGCCGGTGGCCAGGCGTCCGAAATCGACGCCATAGCGCCCGATGAAGTCGTTGAGCGCGACCGGTAGCGTCTTCGACGCGTTGGTCTGGGTGATCACGAGGGCATACAGGAATTCGTCCCACGCCAGCAGGAACGCGAGCAGCGCGGTCGACAGCAGGCCCGGGCGCGACACCGGCAGGATCACGCGCCACAGGGCCCCGAGCCGCGAGCAGCCGTCGACGCGCGCCGCGTCGTCAAGCTCCCGCGGCACCGTGTCGAGGTAGCCGCGCATGAGCCACACCACGTAGGGCGTCACGAACGACGAGTAGATGATGATCAGGGCGAATGGCGTGTCGCTCAGACGCAGCGTGTTCATGATCTGGTAGAGAGGCAGCAGCAGCGCGATTGGCGGCAGCATGGTGGTGGCCATGAACACGAGGATCAGCCACCCCCGACTGCGGAAGCGGAAGCGCGAGAAGGCGTAGGCGGCCAGCGTGCCGACGCTCATGCCCACGAACGTCGTCACCGAGGCGATGAGCAGGCTGTTCATGATCGCCGCGCGGAACTCCTGGGCCTGGCTGTCGCCCGGGGCCCCGCCGAGGGTCAGGTCGGCGAAGCGCTGGAAGCTGATGTGCGCGGGGATCCATTCCAGCGGGCGCGTCAGCAGGTCGACCTTGTCGGCGACGCTGGAGATCAGCAGCCAGGCGAACGGCCCGAGGATGACGATCAGCGCGATCCCCATCCCGGCGTAGACGAAGAGCGTCCGCAGCACCCGCCGAAGCGTCATCGGCCGACGACGCCCGGGCTGCCTGACCGCTGCCCGGTCGGGAGCTGCGGCGCCGGTGCCGGCCGGGGGTGACGCACTCATGACGACGTCGTCCCCGTTCGCCGCAGGAGCCACAGGTAGACCGCCGCCAGCAGCATGATCGCGATGGCGATCAGGTAGCCGAGCGCGGCGCCCTGCCCGAAGTCGTAGCCCTCGTACGCGGTGCGATAGGCATAGATCGCGACGGTCTGGGTGGAGCTGGCCGGCCCGCCGCCGGTCATGATCCAGATGACGTCGAAGACCTTGAATGCCTCCATCGTGCGCAGGACCAGGACGATCAGGATGATCGGGGTGAGCAGCGGCAGGATGATGCGCCGGAAGATGGCGCTGCCACCCGCCCCGTCGACCCGGGCTGCTTCGAACAGCTCGCGGTCGATCCCCTGGAGCCCGGCGAGGATGAGGATCGCGCAGAAGGGCGTCATCTTCCAGACGTCGGCGATGATCACCATCCACATCGCGGTCGTGTCCTGGGACAGCCAGGGGACGTATTCGTGCAGGGCGCCGATCTGGGTGAGCAGCGCGTTGAGCGAGCCGTAGGTCGCGTTGTCGATCCAGCGCCACATCAGGGCGTTGACGATTGTCGGCAGCGCCCAGGGCAGGATCACGAGCGACCGGAGCAGCCAGCGGAACCGCATCGGCTGGTCCATCAGCATCGCCAGGCCCACGCCGAGGCTGAGCTCGAGCGCGGTCGTCACGACCGTGAAGAAGAGCGCCTTGTAGACCGAGTCCCAGAAGCCCGGGCTGGTCAGCTGCGCGATGTAGTTGCCCAGGCCGACGAACGGCTCGACGCCGGGGCGGGTCAGCTCGATGTCGAACAGGCTCATCCACGCGGCACGGGCGAGCGGAGCCACGACCACGAGGAAGACGACGAGGGCGGCGGGGGCCACGAAGGCCGCCGCCACCCACGTCTCGGGCCACGACCGCGACCGCTTGACGGGTGCGCCGGGAAGCGCGCCGGCGGTCATGGTCGGGTCAGCGTTCGGGACGCTGGAGGGTTCGGTTGCCCGTTACTTCTGGAACGACGGCAGCTGGGCCGCGACGTCGTCGAGGGCCTGCTGGGGCGTCTTCTTGCCAAGGAGCGCCTGCTGGATCGCGTCCTGCAGGGCGTTCGAGAGCTTCGTGTAGTAGGGCACGACCGGGCGTGCGACGAGGCCGGCGAACTCGATCTTCGCGGCCGCGAAGAGGTCCGGGTTGTTCTTGGTGACGTTGGGATCGTCGAACGACGCTTTCCACATCGGCAGCGCGTTCGCGACGTCCATCTCCTGCGACTTCTCGCTGGCCATGAAGAGCGCGTAGGCGAGCGCCTCGTTGGGATGCTTGGTGGTGGTGGTCACGGCCAGGCTCATCCCGCCGTTCACGCCGCTCGTCGTCACGCTGGCCTCGCCGGGGCTGGGCGCGACCTTCATCTTCCCGGCCACCGTGGACTTGCTCGGATCGTTCATGACCGACAGGCCGTAGGTCCAGTTGAGGGCCATCGCGGCCTGGCCCGCGCTCACGACGCTGTTGACGTCGTCCTCGGTCTGGCTGAGGGAGGCGGGGTCGACGAGCCCTTCATCGAGGAGCTTCTTCATGAACGTCAGCGCCGCCAGGCCGCCGCCCTGGTTGAAGAGCGCCTTGCCGTTGGGGTCGACGAAGTCGGAGCCGCCGAACGCCGCCGCGAGCTGGGTCCAGTCGCAGATGACCGCTTCGGCCTGCTTCCAGCTGGCCGTGATCGGGTACTTCACGATGCCGGCAACCTTGATCGCCTTGGCGTCTGCCTCGACCTCGTCCCAGGTCTTGGGGGCAGCGGTCAGGCCGGCCTTGCTGAACATGTCGGAGTTGTAGAAGAAGAACTTCGTGTCGTTGATCCACGGCACGCCGTAGATCTTGCCGTTGTACTTCGCGGCGGTCCAGGCCGAGTCGAAGACGCCCGAGAGGAAGTCCGCCGGGATCTTGCTCGTGATGTCGGAGACGATGTTCGCGGTGACCAGCTCGGCGGGCCACGGCGTGTCCATCAGCACGACGTCGTACTTGCCGTTGCCGCCGACCTGGGCGGTGACGATCTTGTCGTGGAGCGAGTCGTAGGAGACCAGCTCCGGGTTGATCGTGATGTTCGGGTATTGCTTCGTGAAAGCGTCGTCCATCGCCTGGATGTCACTGGCGCTGTAGGCGGCCTGCTGCATGAGCAGGACGTTCAGCGTCATGGGCGTCGTCGTGTCGACCGCCCCGGACGCTGCCCCGGCGCTCGCGGCCGGGGCCGTGGTCGCGCTGCTCGAGCAGGCCGAGGCGACCAGGAGCACGGCCGTCGCCGTGACAAGGAGCCGCCGCGCGATCCCTCGCGGTGCGGCAGCAGACCGAATCATCGTGCTACCTCCCTGGACAGTTGTGGCCGCCGGCGCGACCCTGAGCAGGGACGCCCGCGGCCCGCCGGCGAATGGTCTCCACGCCACGCGAGGCGCCGCCTCCGCGGCACTTCCCGGCTCGGCAGACGGCGATTCGCCCATCGTGGGACTCGATGGACCTCCCCAGGGCGCTGCTGCCGCACGGCTCCTCCCGACGGTGCGCGTCCGGCTGGCGTGACCGTCCAGTCATAGCCTAGACGACCGGCGGGGCGGAATTGCGGCCCTCCCGGAGGTCGAACCGGGGGTAGCATCGTGACGTGAGAGCCCTCGCCCTGGTCGAACCCGGCACGCCCGGCCTCGACCATCTCCGCCTGGAGGAACGGCCGGTCCCGGAGCCGGCCGACGACGAGCTGCTGCTCCGCGTGTCCGCTTGTGGCGTCTGCCGGACGGACCTCCAGATCGTGCAGGGCGACCTCGCGCCGCATGCGCTGCCGATCGTGCCGGGCCACCAGGCCGTGGGACGGGTGGAGGCCGTCGGCCGGTCGGTGACCGGCTGGGCGGTCGGCGAGCGAGCCGGCGTGGGATGGCTCGCGGGCGCCTGCGGCCACTGCGCGGCCTGTCGGTCCGGACGCGAGAACCTCTGCCCCGAGGCCCGCTTCACCGGCTGGGACCGCGACGGTGGCTACGCCGAGTGGATGACCGTCCGGGAAGACTTCGCCCTGCGCCTGCCGGAGGGTCCGTCGGACCTGGCCGCCGCGCCGCTCCTGTGCGGCGGGGTGATCGGCTATCGCGCCCTCAGGATCGCCGGCGTGCAGCCCGGCAGCCGCCTGGGCCTGTACGGCTTCGGCGCGTCGGCGCTGCTTGCCATCCAGGTCGCCCGGCACTGGGGTTGCGAGGTCTACGTGGCGAGCCGGAGCGCGGCCGAGCGCGAGCGCGCCATCGGCCTCGGCGCAACCTGGGCCGGTGGTTACGACGACCCGCCGCCGGTCGCCCTCGACGCGGCCGTCACGTTCGCGCCCGCGGGCAGCGTAGTCGTCGCGGCACTCCGGGCGCTCGCTCCCGGCGGGATCGTGGCGATCAACGCGATCCATCTCGACCGGGTGCCGGAGTTCCCCTACGAGCTCCTCTGGGGGGAGCGCAGCCTGCGGAGCGTGGCGAACTACACCCGCGCCGATGCGCGCGAGTTCCTCGATCTCGCGGCCCGGATCCCGATCGCGACCGAGGTGGATTCGTTCCCTCTCGCGGACGGCGCGGCGGCCCTCCACGCGCTCGCCGGTGGCCACGTCGCCGGCGCGGCCGTGCTGGTCATGGACGGACGCTGATCCGGCCCCGGCCCGGCGAGGACCCGGCCGGCAGCCCCGGCCGGCGAGGACCCGGCGGCCCGCGGCGCTCGGCGGCCCGCGGCGCCGCACCCGGGAAGGGGCCGAGCGTCACGGTCACGTCAACC
>CAZKXK010000027.1:0-15666 GCA_964556585.1 uncultured Anaerolineaceae bacterium | reverse complement strand
CGACGTTGTCCCGGCGATTGCGTACACAGGTTCGCCGTTCACTTACACGAAGGGCACGGCAATCACGACCCTCACGCCAACCAACACCGGAGGCACGGTGACGTGCTGTTCCTCCTCTCCGACCCTGCCGGCCGACCCGTTCGACGTTGCGCTGTCGGCCAGCGGGCTGCCCGGCGCGAGCGTGCTCAGGCGGGTCGGGTCCCGGATCGGCCTGGTCAGCGTGCGCGACCTGCTTCTCTGGCTGCCCCGCCGCTACGACGACCTGCGGGTCCTCTACCAGCTGCAGGCGCTCCGCTTCCTGGCGCCCGATACGATCGTGAGCGCGCGCGCCACCGTCACGAGGGTCCGAGCGGGACGCACGGCCCGGCGCGGCATTCGTGTCACCACTGCCGACCTGGCGGATGAGACGGGCACGGCAGAGGCCCAGTGGTACGGCCGCCAGTACGTCGAGCGGCGCCTTCGCGAGGGCGATGACCTGCTCTTCTCCGGCAAGCTGAAGAAGCGCGGGGCGACGGTCGTGCTGGACAACCCGGCGTTCCAGCCGCCCGACGGCGACCTGCTGCACGTCGGCCGGATCGTTCCCGTCTACCGGCTGACGGCAGGCCTGCCGATCCGGACGCTGCGCACGGTCATCCGCGCGGCCCTCGACCGGCTCCCTCCGTACCCGGAGTACCTGCCCGACACGATCAGGCGCGACATGGGGCTGGTCGGGATCGGGGAGGCGCTCGCGCAGGCTCACTTCCCGGATGACTTCGAGCGGCGCGACGCCGCGCTCCGGCGGCTCGCCTTCGACGAGCTGCTGGCACTCCAGGTTGGCATGGTCGGCCGGCGCCGCGAGCGGGCGGTGGCGGCCTCGGTCGCGATCGTGACGCCTCCTGACCAGGACGCGCGCGTGCGACGCGCGCTCGCCGATGCGCTGGCCGGTCGGCTCGGCCGCCCCGTCGAGCTCACGGACGACCAGGGGCGCGCGATGGACGCGGTCCGCCGCGACGTGCGCGGCCCGCATCCGATGCTGCGGCTCCTGCAGGGCGACGTCGGGTCGGGCAAGACCGCGGTCGCCGCCGACGCGCTGGCGCTGGCGGCAGGCGCGGGCGTGCAGGGCGCCCTGCTCGCTCCTACCGACCTGCTGGCACGCCAGCACGCCGCGACGCTCGACGACTTCCTGCGGCCGCTCGGGATCGCGGTGGAGCTGCTGACCGGCTCGCTCGCCGGGCCCGAATCGCGCCGCGTCCTGGAGGCGCTGGCCGACGGACGCGCCCAGGTGGTCGTCGGGACGCACGCGCTGTTCTCCGACCGCGTCGCGTATGCGCGCCTCGGGCTGGTGGTGGTGGACGAGCAGCACCGGTTCGGGGTGGAGCAGCGCGGCGCGCTCGAGGCGAAGACCCGCGGCGGCGCCGCGCACGTGCTGCTCATGACCGCGACACCGATCCCGCGCACGATCGGGCAGGTGCTGTATGCCGACCTGGACGTCACCGACCTGCGCACCGCGCCGAGCGGCCGGCTGCCGATCCGCACCGGGCTGCGCCATCCCAACCATCTCGACCGGCTGTGGACGTTCGTGGCGCGCGAGGCGGCGGCGGGCAGGCAGTCGTTCGTGGTCGTTCCCCACATCGACGAGGTGGAGGCGGCAGCCGTGGATGCGCCCGACGACGTGGCCGGCGCGGAGGCCGAGGCGACGCGCCTGCGCGCGCTCCTGAACGCGCCGGAGCGGCTCGCCGCGGCCGGCCTGGAGCGTGAGCTCGTCGTCGGGCTCGTGCATGGCCGCCTGCGACCCGCCGAACGCGACGCCGCGATGGCCGGCTTCCGGGACGGCCTCGTTGACGTGCTCGTCGGCACGACCGTCGTCGAGGTCGGCGTGGATGTCCCGGCCGCAAGCGTTATGGTGATCGAGGGCGCGGACCGCTTCGGGCTGGCCCAGCTCCACCAGCTCCGCGGCCGCGTGGGGCGGGCCTCGGACCAGGGCTGGTGCGTCCTGGTGAGCGACCGGCTTCCGTCCGACGAGCGCCGGGCCACCGCGCTGGAGCGCGGCGAGATCGAGCCGGTCGGTCCGGAACAGGTGCGCCTGGCCGCGGTCGCGCGGCTCGACGACGGCTTTGCGCTGGCGGAAGTCGACTTCGAGCAGCGGCGGGAGGGTGACGTCCTGGGCTACGCGCAGCACGGGCTGCCGCGGTTGCGGGTGGCGACGCTGGCCCGGGCCGACCACCGCGAGCTGGCGGTCGCCGCCCGGCGCCACGCGGAGGCGCTCCTGCTCGCCGATGGTGGCGTGGCCCGGGACGGCATCGCGCTCGCGCGCGAGATGGACCTCGGCTGGCTGCGCGACGTGGCGGCCGGCGAGCCGGCGACCGGGGCCTAGGCGTTGGCCGACGCCGGGCGGGTCATCGCCGGGTCCGCCCGCGGCATCCGGCTGGCCGCCCCGGGCCCGGGGACGCGGCCCCTGGCCGACCGGGTGAAGCAGGCGCTCTTCGGGTCGCTGGAGCCAGTGCTGGCGGACTCGGACGTCCTCGACCTGTGCGCCGGCAGCGGCGCGGCCGCCATCGAGGCGCTGTCCCGCGGTGCCGCTCGGGCGATCCTCGTGGAACACGATGCCGCGACCTGTCGCGTCATCGGGGAGAACCTCCGCCGGGCGGGCGTCGCGAGTCGAGCGCGCATCGTGCGCGGGGACGCGGTCGCCTACCTGCGGACGCGTGCCCAGGGCGACGGTCCGTTCGACCTCGTCATCCTGGATCCGCCCTACGCGGACGTCGAGGTCAGGGAAGCCTGCCTGCGCGAGCTCGGCGGGCCGGATGCACCGCTCCGCCCCGGCGCGCTTGTGATCGCCACCGGCTTCGGGAAGCGACCCCCGCCGCCGGCCGTCGGGCTGCTACGATCGAACCGGGAACGCAGGTTCGGCGAGACCATCGTCGTCTCCTACGTTCGCGCCGCGGCGGAGGACGTGCCACCGCCCGACGGCGCCTGAGGTGGAGCGGGCCATGCGCGTCGCGGTCTACCCGGGCTCGTTCGACCCGATCACGCTGGGCCACGTGGACGTGCTGCGTCGTGCGCTGGGCGTCTTCGATCGCGTCGTGGTCGCCGTCCTGGTGAACCCGAAGAAGGTTCCCATGCTGGACATCGACGCGCGCGTCGCCGCGATCCGTTCCGGCGTGGGCGAGGCGCTCGACGAGCAAGCGGACCGGGTGGACGTCCGGCCGTTCGCCGGCCTCACGGTCGACGCCTGCCGCGAGCTGGGCGCGCGCTCCATCGTTCGCGGCCTGCGGGCGGTCAGCGATTTCGAGGCGGAGCTCCAGATGGCCCACATGAACCGCCGGCTGGCACCCGAGATCGACACGGTCTTCTTCATGACCGCGCTCGAGTACGGCTACCTCTCGTCCAGCCTGGTCAGGGAGATCGTGCGCTTTGGCGGCGACCCGGCCGGGATGGTGCCGCCTTCGGTGGCCGAGCGCCTGGCGGCGGCGGCGGCGGCCGAGGGAGCGCTCGCCCGCGTGCGATAATCCGGTTCAGACCGGGCGGCCTCGACGCCCGCGCGCGGAGGGCGGTCCCATCGACATCATGTTCTTCGTCGAGCGCCTCGAGGCGATGATCGCCAACGGGAGGAAGCTCCCGCTGACGTCGAACGTCGTCGTCGACCAGGCCGCTGCCCTCGATCTCGTCGACGAGCTGCGTCACGCCGTGCCGGAGGAGGTCCAGTCCGCCCGGCGCATCAACGCGGAGGGCGAGCGGATCCTCGAGCGGGCCCAGCAGGAGTCCGAGCGGATCGTCGCGAAGGCACAGGAGCAGGCCGCCTTCCTGATCGACGAGCGTGGCTTGACGGAAGCGGCCGAGGCCGAGGGGCGCGGGATCGTCGAGGCCGCGCTCGCCGAGGCCGCCGACATCCGGCGCGGCGCCGACGAATACGCGGCGGATGTCCTGGTCCACCTGGAGGGCGAGGTCGTCAAGGCATTGCAGAGCATCCGGCGCGGGATCGAGATGCTCGACGAGCGGAGGGTCCCGGAGGAAACCGCGGCCGGCGCGGAGCCGTACGACGAGGAACCCGCCACCGTTGCCGCCGATCGCGGCCCCGCGCGGTGACCGTCAGGCCCGACGACCGGCCTCTCCTGTTCAACGTCGCGGGCCTTCTCGGCGAGCCGCGCGGCTCGTTCCGCGATCTCCGCTTCGCGGGTGCGACGATCGACCTCGGGGGTGACCTGGTCCTGGCCGAGCCGGTGACTGGCAGGGTGCGCGCCGTACGGACGAACCGGGGCCTCGTCGTGACCGGGCACCTTTCGACGGCGCTGGCGGACACCTGTGGGCGCTGCCTCGTGCCGGTCGTGGTGCCCCTGGAGCTGGATCTCGACGAGGAGTACCTGCCCACGCTCGACATCGCGACGGGGCAACCGCTCAACCGGTCCGTCGAGCCCGAAGTGGCGCGGCTCACCGACCATCACGAGATGGATCTCGAGACGCCGGTGCGCGAGGCCATCCAGCTGGCCGCGCCGATCGTCCCGCTCTGCCGCCCGGACTGCCGCGGGCTCTGCCCGGTCTGCGGCGCCGACCAGAACCTGGGGCCTCACGATCACCCCGACGCGGCGGTCGACCCCCGGCTGGAGGCGCTCCGCGAGTTCCAGCCGGACACGGAGGCCTGAAACCCGCTACACTCCGCCTTCGGCCCGTCGCGCGGTCTGCAAGGACGTGGCCATGATCCGACGAACCGGCGGCTTCCGCGCTCAGCGCGCCGCCCGACACCAGAGGAGCGACCACCCCGATGGGTCTCCCCAAGCGCAAGGTATCGCACGCCCGGCAGGGCGACCGCCGCGCGCACCTCGCGCTCACCACGCCCAGCCTCGTCGAGTGCTCGCACTGCCACCAGATGCGACGCTCCCACCACGCCTGCCCGAACTGCGGCTACTACCGCGGCCGGGTCGTCGTGGAGCTCAAGGTGAAGGGCGGCGAAGCCGCCTCCTGACGGCCGGACTGGCGCCGCGTTCGCGGCGCCCAACCACGGAGTCCGCCGATGGATCTCACGACCGTCCGCGGCGTCGAGCGCACCCGGAAGGTCCGCCTCGCGATCGACGCGATGGGGGGCGACCACGCGCCGGACGAGGTCGTGGCGGGAGCCCTCCTCTACGCGGCGGAGTTCCCGGATGACGAGCTGATCCTCGTCGGCGATCCGGATCGCATCCGTGGGCTGGCAGGCGCCACGCTCCCGTCGAACGTCTCGCTCGAGGCGGCCGGGCAGGTGATCGAGATGCACGAGCACCCGGCCCTCGCGCTGCGGGAGAAGCGCGATGCCTCGATCCTGGTGGCCTGCGATCTCGTGAAGCGCGGCCGCGCGGATGCGGTGATCACGGCCGGGCACACCGGCGCGGCGATGGCGGCCGCGGTGCTCCGGCTCGGCCGCGTCCCGGGCGTTGACCGGCCTGCGCTGGCCATCCAGCTCATCACCGACTCTGGCCCCTTCGTCCTCCTCGACATCGGGGCGAACCCGGACTCGACCCCCGAGAACCTGGTCCAGTACGCGCACATGGGTTCGCTCTTCGCCGAGCGCGCGCTCGGCGTGGCCCGGCCGCGGGTCGCGCTCCTCTCGATCGGCGAGGAGAAGGGGAAGGGGGACGCGCGAATCCAGGGCGCCACGGCGCTCCTCGACGAGTCGGGCCTGAACTTCACCGGCAACGTGGAGGGCAAGGACCTGGTCCATCACCCCGCCGACGTCGTCGTCTGCGACGCGGTCCTGGGCAACGTCACGATCAAGTTCTTCGAGGGCCTGTCCGGCTTCATCTTCGACCTGTGGCGGAAGGAGTTCCAGGCGGGCCTGCGGGGCCGGCTGGCCTACCTCCTGATGCGACCCGGGATCCGCCGGATCCAGGCCACCTTCGACTACGAAGTTCTCGGCGGGTCGCCGCTGCTCGGCGTGCGCGGGACCGTGATCATCACCCACGGCCGCGCGAAGCGGCGGATGATCACCCACGCGATCGCGGTCGGCGCGGCAGCGGCCCGGGTGCGCCTGCCGGAGCTGATCGGTGAGACCTTCCGCCGCCCCGGGGCCGCTTCGACACCCGTGCCGGCTGGCGCGGCCGCCGGCGGGGACGACGTCGCGACGCGGCCGCCCGTGGCCGGGAGCCCGGCGTGACCGCGCCCGGCCTCGCGGTCAGCCACCCCGTCATCCGGGACGTGATCCGGAGGGCGGCGCTCGAGGTGCCCGGCGTGCTGCGGGTGGGCCGGGGCGGCCCGGCCTGGCGACGCGCCCTGTCCGGGCGGGCGGTCGGGATCCGCATCCGGGAGGGCGCCGTGGAGGCCAGGGTCGTCGTGGTCGCGCGCGCGGCCCAGCCGCTGCCCGACCTCGCCGTCGACGTGCAGATCGCGGTTGCCACCGCGATCGAGCGCCTACTCGGCCTGCGGCTCGGGGCGGTCAGCGTCGTCGTCGACGGCGTCGGTGCCTGAGCCGCCGGAGCGCCGCGAGGCCGCGCCCGCGCGGCGCCACGCCGGCCGCGGCGACCTGCCCCGTGCCCGGCATGCGGCGCGCCGGCTCGCGCTGGCATCCCTGTTCGAGGCCGAGTTCGGCCAGCGAACCGCGGCGGCCGTGCTGGAGCGGCATCTCGCCGAGACCGAGGGCGACCCCGAGACCGCCGTCTACGCCCGGAGCCTGGTCCGCGCCGTCGACGCGAATCGGGACACCGTCGACGCCCGGATCGAGGCCGCGGCGCCCCAGTATCCACTCACCACGCTGGCGCGGATGGACCGCGTCCTGCTCCGTCTGGGTATGAGCGAGGTGCTACACTCGCCCGCAACGCCGGCCCGCGTGGCGATCGCCGAATGGGTCGAGCTGGCAAGGGTCTACGGAGGGGACCCGGCCCGGCGCCTGGTCAACGGGGTCCTCGGACGAGTTGCCAGGGAGGCCGCGGCCGGTGGCCCCGATGGGCCCACCCGCAACCCGGACCCCGACGAACCCGCAGGACTCCAGGAGGGTGCAGGCACGTGGCGACCACCTACGAGCGGCTGAAGAAGATCGTCGTCGAGCAGCTTGGCGTCGACGAGACGGAGGTCACGCCCGAGGCCTCCTTCGTCGACGACCTGAACGCGGACTCGCTGGACCTCGTCGAGCTCATCATGAGCCTCGAGGAAGAGTTTGGGATCGAGATCTCGGACGAGGAAGCCGAGAAGATCCGGACCGTGCAGGACGCTTCCGACTACATCGACGAGCACGCCAGCTGACCGCGCCCGGCCCTTGCCGGGAGACGATCCGCGCGCCTCGCATTCGCCCGCGGCGTTCGCCGTGCGCCTCGGGATCCCCTTCGATGATCCTGCCCTGCTGGAGCGCGCCCTGGTCCACGGGAGCTGGCTCCACGAGCATCCCGGCGGAGCGGTCGGGCACAACGAGCGGCTGGAGTTCCTGGGCGACTCGGTGATCAGCCTGGTCGTCTCGGAGGCGCTCCACGCGCGTCATCCGGCCGATGACGAGGGCGTCCTCTCGGCGCGGCGCGCGTCCATCGTGAGCGCGCACGGGCTGGCGCGGCTGGCGCGCCGGATCGACCTCGGCGACGCGATCCTCCTCGGCGAGGGAGAAGCCCAGCGCGGAGGACGGGCGCGGGATGCCCTGCTCGCCTCCTCGTTCGAGGCGCTTGCGGGAGCCGTCTTCCTGGATCGCGGGTGGAGCGTGGCGCGTGACTGGCTGCGCGGCCTCGCCGCGCCGGAGCTCGAGGCCGATGCGCCCCCCGGCACGCTCAAGAGCCCGAAGAGCCGCCTGCAGGAGCTGACCCAGCGGTCCGGCGAGCGGCCCGTCTACCGGGTCGCGCAGTCGTCGGGCCCGGATCACGCCCGGGAGTTCGTCATCGAGGTGATGGTCGCCGGGGAGGTGATCGGGACCGGGACGGGCGGCTCACTGCGGGCCGCCCAGACTGCGGCCGCCGAGGCCGCCCTCGACGCGCTGCGTGGCCGCGAGACAGGCAACCCGCCAGCGCGCGTGGACGGGCCGGAGCCCGGCCCGTCGTGAGCCAGACGGGACGCCTCGTCGCGCTCCGCCTGCAGGGCTTCAAGTCCTTCGCCGACAGGACGCTCATCGAGTTCGCGTCCGGGATCAACGCCGTCGTGGGCCCGAATGGATCGGGCAAGAGCAACCTCGCCGACGCCCTGCGCTGGACGCTCGGCGAGCAGGGCCGCGCGATCCGGTCGCGGCGCTCCGAGGACGTCGTGTTCGCCGGGTCGGAGCGCCGGTCCGCCCTCGGGATGGCCGACGTGTCGCTCGTCCTCGACAACGCCGACGGGCTGATCCCGCTGGACTTCGGACAGCTCGAGCTCGGCCGGCGCCTGTATCGCTCGGGTGAGAACGACTACCTCGTGAATCGCCAGCGTGTTCGCCTGCGCGACCTGGTCGACCTGCTTGACGCGGCCCACCTGGCGGAGAACGCCTTCCTGTTCATCGGCCAGGGCATGGTCGACCAGGCCCTGGCCCTGCGGCCCGAAGAGCGCCGGCCGCTCTTCGAGGAAGTGGCCGGCGTGCGGCGGCACGAACGGCGGCGCCGACGGGCCGAGGAGCAGCTCGAAGAGGCCGGCGCGAACCTCGCCAGGGTGGACGACGTCCTGGGCGAGCTGCGCCCGCAGGCCCGGCGGCTGGCCACGCAGGCGGAACAGCACGCCACGCGCGCCCGGGCCGGGGAGGAGCTGGCGGCGGCGCTCGTGGCCCGGCTCGGCGCGCGATGGCACGCCGCAGCGAGCGCCCACCGTCACGCCGACCGAGAGCTCGAGAGCGCCCGCCGGGCGGCGGCCCTGGCCCTCGACGCGTTGCAGGAAGCCGAGAATGGCGCGGCCGACGCCGCGCGCGCGCTGTCCGCGCGGGCGGACGCAGAGCGAGCCGCGCGGGAGGATCACGACGCAGCGCGGTCGGCGCTCGCGGTGCTCCAGCTCGATGCCGCCCGCGCCTCGGCGGAGGCCGCCGGGATCGCCCGGGACCGTGACCGGCTCGCGACGGAGCGCGCCGCGGCCGAGGCGGAGCGTGCGGCGCGCCGGCGCGAGCTCGCCCTGCCGGTGCCGGAGCCGGATCCCGGCCTCGAGCAGGAGCTTCGAGAGCTGGACCTCGCCCTCGCGGAGGCGAGCGGCGAGGCCCAGGCGCTGCGGGCGGCCACGGCCGCGCGGTCGGGGGCCGAGTCCGCCCTTCGACGCGCGGTGGCGGCGCGGGAGGCCGAGGTCGACGGGATCCGCCGCCGGCTGGCCGAGGCCGACCGGCGGCTCGGCGAAGCGCGGGCAGCGGCCGAGTCGACCGCGGAGCGCGCGACGGAGCTCGAGGCGGCGGGGGCGGATGCCCGCGATCGCGCCCGCGCCGCGCGCGATGCAGGCACAGCCGCCGACGCGGCGCGCGACGCGGCGCGCTCAGCCGCAGCATCGGCCGAGGCCGCGCGCCTGGCGGCAGCCGACGCGGCGGCCGCCGCCGGCGCCCGGGCCGCGACCCTTCGCGGCCGGTTGCAGGCGCTCGAGGCCCGGCTCGCGGAGGACGAGACCCGGGGGATCGGCCGGGCGGCGCGGCGGGTGGGCGGACGCGCCCTTGTGACTGGCCTCGACGTGGAGCCGGCGCTCCGGGTCGCGGTATCGGCCGCGCTCGGCGAGCTTGCCCGCGCGTTCGTGGTCCGGCACGCCGATGTTGCCGCGCTGGCCGACGAGCGGGGGATCGTGGTGCTCGACGATGCGGCCGGTGCGGGTGCGGCCGGGCCCGCGTCGGCCGAGGTCGCGGCCGTCCGCGGCGCCGTCTCCCGATTCGGGGGAGGCCTGCTCGCCGATGCCGTTCGGGCGGACGGCGGCGCGACGGCGTCGCGTCTCGTCGCCCGGTGTGCCTGGGTGCCTGCCCTCGAGGACGCCCTGGAGATCGCGGCGAAGCTGCCCCCGGGTTGGAGCGTGGCCACCCGGTCGGGCGCGGTCGTGACGGCGGCGGGGACCGTCCGGCTCGGGATCGCCGATGCCCCGCTCGAGCGGCGCGCCGAAGTCGAGGCCGTGCGCCGTCAGGTCGAGCTGGCGGAGGCTGAACGGGTCGACGCCGACGGGCACCTCGCCCGTACGCACGCCGCGGCAGAGGCAGCCCGGGCCGCGGATGCGCAGGCACGGCGCGCGGAGGGGGACGCCGCATCGCGGGCCAGGTCGACGGAGGAGGCCGAGCGACGGGTGGCGCGCGATGCCGAGCAGGTGGCCCGGGAGGCCGGCTGGCTTGCGTCGCGCGTGGCGACCCTCGCCGCCGAGCGGGCGGCCCTC
Source organism: uncultured Anaerolineaceae bacterium (assembly GCA_964556585.1). Taxonomy (GTDB): domain Bacteria; phylum Chloroflexota; class Limnocylindria; order Limnocylindrales; family CSP1-4; genus CTSoil-043. Next base: position 5,460 of record CAZKXK010000027.1, on the reverse strand, counting down.
GCCGATCGCCTGGCTGCGCTCCAGGGCGGCGCCGACGGCGCCGACACGGCGCCCGCGCCCGAAGCGACCCCGGCCGCGACCGAGCCCGGCGGCGAGCCCGCGGATTCGGGGGGAGCCCTGGCGGCCTGGGAGGCCCGGGCGGCCGACCTGCGCGTCCGGCGCGACCGGCTGGCTGCCGAACGGGCGGCACTGGACGTCCGGCGGCGGGCCGCGGAGGATCGGCGCGCCCGGGCGGAAGCGGCAGCCACGCTGGCCGAGGAGCGGATCTCCCGGGCCGACGCCGAGGCCGCCGCGCTCGCCGTCCGCGACGAGCTGCTGACCGCCCTCCGGGTGACGCGGGAGCGGGACCTGGCGGTTGCGACCGCGCGCGAGGACGCCGCTCGCGGGACGCTGGACCAGTGCCTCGCCGCCGACGCGGCAGACCGGGAGCGGCTCCGGCGGGCCGAGACTGCGGTCGGAGCGGCGCGGGAGCGCCTCCGGCGGACCGAGGAGCTGGTCCGCGCCGAGACCGTCCGGGAGCTGGAGGCGCGCCTCGAGATCGACGCCGTCCGGGAGCAGGCGCTCGTCGAGCTCGCCGGGCTCGGCGAGCTGGGGATCGAGGCGCTCCGGCCGCCCGGCGTCGCGGCGCTCCCCGGGGCAGCCGGCGCGGTCGATCCCGGCCAGCCTGGAGGCGAGCCGGCGGACGACGACGGGTCGCGCCTCGCAGCCGCGCTCGTGCGCGCAGAGGAGCGCTGGGCGGAGCAGGCTCCCGCCGGCGAGAGCGTGCCGCCCGGGCGCCTGGCCACGCTTCGGCGGCGATTCCACGAGCTCGGCGCACCGAACCCGTTCGCGGTCGAGGAGTACGCGGCGATCCGGTCCCGCCTCGAGGCACTGGAAGCGCAGCGCCGGGACCTGGACCGAGCGATCGACCGGACGCGGGCCCTCATCAACGAGCTCGACACGTTGATCGCGAGCCAGTTCCGCGCCACCTTCAGCGCGCTCGAGGCCGCCTTCGACCGCCGCTTTCGGCAGCTCTTCGGGGGTGGCTACGCCAGGCTCAGCCTCACCGACCCCGCCGATCTCGCGGCGACGGGCGTGGACATCACCGCCCGCCCGCCGGGCAAGAAGGCCCAGGCCCTGGCGATGCTCTCGGGCGGCGAGCGCGCCCTGACCGCCGTGGCGCTCCTCTTCGCGATGCTCGAAGTCCGGCCGGTGCCGTTCTGCGTTCTCGACGAGGTCGATGCCGCGCTCGACGAGGCGAACGTGGGCCGGTTCGTGGAGGCGCTCCAGGGACTGGCCGTGTCCACCCAGTTCATCGTCATCACGCACAATCGCGGGACGATCGAGGCGGCCGATGCCCTTTTCGGCGTCACGGTCGGCGAGGACGCGGTGAGCCACGTCATCAGCCTCCGGCTCGACGAGGCGACCGCGATCGCGGAGCGCGCCGCCGGCGAGCGCGAGCGCGCGCTGCCGGCTCCCGCGCCGGCCGGCTGAGGAGCGAGAGGATCCATGTTCTGGCGGCGGCGACCATCCGAACCGGATCGGCACGACGGCGATGCCGCGGGGCCGAACGCCGGGCCCGCGGCATCGGCCGAGGAAGCATCCCCGGCTCAGGCCGAGGAAGCATCCCCGGCGCCCGATCTCGTCCAGCCGGCAGGGGAACGCCTGCCCGCCGCGGACCTCCCGCTCTCGGGAGACATTCAGTCCACCGGCCAGGTCGCGCCGCGCGATGATGCCCTTCCACGCGGGCAGGCGGAGGCGCCCGAAGCCAGCGCGGCGCGCGACGGCGATGGTCTCTCCGCGGGGGTCGAGCGCAGCCGCGGCGGCTTCGTCGCCAGGCTCAAGGGGCTGCTTGGCCGGGGTGACCCCGATGCCACGACGTGGGAGGCCGTGGAGGAGACCCTGATCGCGGGCGACGTGGGCGCGACGCTCGCCCTGGAGGTCGTGGAGCGGGCACGCCGGCGTCACGACACGGGCGGCCCGGTGGCGGCCGTCCGCGCCGAGCTCGCCGCGCTGCTCGTCGACCGCGACCCCGGCTGGGTGCCGCACCGGGTCAGCCCGGAGTTCCCGGCGGTCGTCCTGGTCGTGGGGGTCAATGGAACCGGCAAGACCACCACGATCGGGAAGCTCGCCGCGCGCTATCGCGCCGAGGGACAGACCGTGCTGCTGGCCGCCGGGGACACATTCCGGGCGGCCGCCATCGAGCAGCTGCGGACCTGGGGTGACCGGGCAGGCGCGCAGGTCGTGGCGCACGCGCCGGGCGCAGATCCGTCGGCCGTGGTGTACGACGCCGTCGATGCGGCGGTCGCCCGCCACGTGGACGTGCTGATCGCCGATACCGCCGGGAGGCTCCACACCAAGTCGAACCTGATGGACGAGCTGGCGAAGATGCGCCGGGTGATCGACCGCCGCCTTCCGGGGGCGCAGCCGGAGGTCCTGTTCGTCCTCGACGCGACCACGGGACAGAACGGCCTGGCCCAGGCCAGGGCCTTCCACGCGTCGACCGGCCTGACCGGGATCATCCTGACCAAGCTCGACTCGACGGCGAAGGGCGGGATCGTCTTCGCCATCGAGCAGGCGCTCGGGGTGCCTGTCCGCTTCGTCGGCGTGGGGGAGAAGGTCGGTGACCTGCTGCCGTTCGATCCCGACGCGTTCGTGGGGGCGCTCTTCGGCTGACCGGGCGCGATCTCCGACCGGGCAGGATCCTGGAAGGGTGGGGTACACTCGCTCCCTTCGGTGTCGCCAGAACCCGCGCACCACGTGACGGCGCCGGTCGCGCCGTCACGGCACCAGCTCGCAGGAGACCATTCCCGGCCATGTTCGACGCCCTTTCCGAGCGCCTCCGCCGCACGCTCGGCTCGCTCACCGGTCACGGCCGGATCAGCGAGGCCGATGTCGACACGGCGATGCGCGAGGTGCGGCTGGCGCTCCTGGAGGCGGACGTCAACTTCAAGGTCGTCAAGGACTTCACGGCCCGGGTCCGCGAGCGGGCGACCGGGAGCGAGATCCTGGCGTCCCTCAACGCCGGCCAGCAGGTCGTCAAGATCGTCAACGACGAGCTGACGGCGCTCCTCTCGGCCGGCGACCGCACGCTCCACCTGGCCGGCAACCCGGCCGTCATCGCGCTCGTCGGGCTGCAGGGTTCCGGCAAGACGACGACCGCGGCCAAGCTGGCCCGCCACATCGTCAAGATCGGCCGGCGTCCACTGCTCGTCGCCGCCGACCCGTATCGCCCGGCCGCCATCGAACAGCTGGTGACCCTCGGGGCGAGCCTGGACCTGCCGGTCTTCGCGGCCCCCACCGGAACGGCCGTCCCGGAGATCGGCCGGCTCGGGATCGCGTATGCGCGCCACGAGGTCCGCGACACCGTGATCCTGGACACGGCCGGCCGGCTCACCCTGGACGAGGTCCTGATGGCCGAGGTGACCGAGCTGATGCGCGCGGTCCGCCCGGTCGAGACGCTGCTGGTCGTCGACGCGATGTCCGGCCAGGAGGCGGTCGGCGTGGCCCAGGCGTTCGCGGCGGCCGTGCCGCTGACGGGCCTCGTGCTCACCAAGATCGACGGCGATGCGCGTGGCGGGGCCGCGCTCTCGATCAGCGCGGTCACCGGGCTGCCGGTCAAGTTCCTCGGCACGGGTGAGAAGACCGACGCGCTGGAGCCGTTCCACCCGGACCGTTTGGCCGGCCGGATTCTCGGGATGGGCGACGTCCTGACCCTGATCGAACGTGCCCAGGATGCCTTCGACGCGACCCAGGCCGAGAAGGCCGCCGCGAAGCTCCAGTCCGGGAGCTTCAGCCTGGAGGACATGCTCGACCAGCTGCAGCAGGTCAAGAAGATGGGGCCGCTCGGACAGGTCATGGAGATGATCCCGGGGCTTGGCGGGATGGCGCGCCAGGCGCAGGATTCGGTGGACCGCGGCGATCTCCGGCGGACCGAGGCCATCATCCGATCGATGACCGCGGGCGAGCGGCGCGACCCGACGATCCTGAACGGGAGCAGGCGGCGCCGCATCGCGGCGGGCTCGGGCACCTCGATCGTGGAGGTCAACCGCCTCGTCAAGCAGTTCGGTGAGATGCAGAAGCTCATGAAGCAGCTCCGCGGGGGCCGCCGGCTCCCGGGGGTCTTCGGCCGCTGAGGCCGAGGGAGGCACACGATGGCCGAGTTCACACCGGTTCCCGTCGAGCGGGGCACTCCGCGCCAGGGCGGATCGACGGCCGCAGGCGGGCGGGCGCGCCCGGCGGGTGTGCTGCGCTGGGGCGTCGCGCTCGTCGTCGTCGCGCTCGTCGCAGGGGCCACCTCGGTGGGCGCGGTCCTGCTGACATCCGGTGCGACGACCTCCGCCGTCGAGGGCTGGATCCCGGCCGGGACCGTCGCCTATCTCGAGGCCCGGGCGGACCTGCCCGGCGACCAGCGCGAGAATGTCGGCAACATCATCGCCACCTTCCCCGGGTTCAAGGACCAGTCCTCGCTCGACTCGAAGATCGACCAGGCGCTGGACCAGGCGCTCCAGAAGACCGGGATCAGCTGGACCTCCGACCTCAAGCCGTGGGTTGCCGGAGAGGTGGGCGTGGCGCTGACGGGCGACCTGCTCCAGATCGCGGCGGCCGATCGGAAGGATCCCGCTGCGGCGACCGCCCGCGACCGCGGGTTCGTCGTGCTGGCCAACGTCAAGGATGTCACGGCCGCCACCGACTGGGTCGCGAAGGAGGCCGGCGGGACGGCCTCCACGTCGACGTACGGTGACGGGACGATCACCACGGTCGACCGCGGCGGGATGACCCTCGCCTGGGCCACCCGGGGCACCGTGCTCCTCCTGGGGCCGGAGGTCACGGTCAAGGCTGCCCTGGACACGCACGGTGCCAGCCCGATCGCAGCCTCCAGCGCGTTCGTGGCGGCCAAGAGTGCCGCCCCTGGCGCCTATCTCGGCTTCGGCTACCTGGATACCGCCACCCTGCTGCAGTCCCTCGTCTCGATGGCAGGCAACCCGACCGGCGTTCCCGCGGCGTGCCTGGACAGCGCGATGGCGGCCGCACCGGCATGGTCGGCCGGGTTCGCGCAGGCCACGGGTGGCGCGCTCGTGATCGACCACGTCGCTCCGGCCGGAGCGGCTGGTGCTGGTGCCAGCCCGGCGCCGACGGACACCGTCAGCGCGATCGCCGCGCACCTCCCCGCCACGACGCTCGTCGCGATCGAGGGCCGCCAGGTGGGGCCGGCGCTCGTGGCGCTCTGGTCGGGGATGGAGGCGAGGATCGCCTGCGACCCGGCCGGCAAGGCGGCGCTCGACAAGGTCGACACGGCGCTCGCCGCGATCGGCGGCGTCGGGTCGCTGGCGGGCTGGGCCGGTGACGCGGCGCTGGCGGTGACCCGTGACGGGACGGAATGGGGCGGCGGCCTCGCCGCCATCGCGACCGATCCGGCGGCGGCGACCCGTACCCTGGACCAGCTCCGGGCCGTCCTCGCGCTGGCCGGCGGCGGAGCGG
>CAZKXK010000026.1:0-15679 GCA_964556585.1 uncultured Anaerolineaceae bacterium | reverse complement strand
CTGGGCTGCACCACGAACTCGTACTCATCGATCAATCCCAGCTCCGCCAACGCCAACGGGAGCGTCACGCCGCCCACGAGCAGCCCCTTGCCCGGCCCCCGCTTGAGCTGCCGAACGGCCTCTCCCAGGTCCCCGCGCACGAGCTCCGCGTTCCAGTCGACCCGCTCCAGGGTGCTCGACACGACGTACTTCTTTGCCGCGTCGATCGTCCGGGCGAAAGGCTGCATCCAATCGGGCATCGCTTCGGATGCTGGCGGCCGCCAGGCTGCCTCCATCATCTCGTACGTCACCCGGCCAAAGAGAAGGGCATCGGCCCGGGCGAGGGTCTCAGCCGCGTGACGATGCAGCTCCTCGTCCGCGGGGATCGCGCGATGATCGACGCACCCGTCCAACGTGACGTTGATGGAATACCGAAGGGGTCGCATCAGGCAAGAGTACCCATGGTCACCGGGCGGTCCAACCACGAATCCAGGCCGCGGCCCGCATCTGCCACGGCTGCTATCGGTAGATTGGGATCAGGAGGTGGCGGCAAGAATGATCTACACGGCGAGCGCCCGGCGGAGCGGCGCGTGGGTGTCCATCGACGTTGCCGAGCTTCCCGGCATCTACAGCCAGGCGCGCCGCCTCGATCGCGTCGAACGAGCTCGTGGAAGGCGGACTCATAGAGCGTGATGCCGCAGTGATCCTCGGCATCTCGCATCAGCGCGTCTCGCAGCTCGTCCGCGGCGCGTCGGAGCGCGTGGCCGGGGCGCGCTGAGGGGCGAACGATCCGGCCGAGGCGCTAGAAGCTCATCGTGAATTGGTTGGTGTATCCGATGTACACCAGCACCGCCTGGGAGAGGACATCGCGGCCAACCAGACCCTGGACGTGCTGTCCCTCGAGTGGCGCTTCGATGACGACTGCTTCGCCGACCACGTTGTTCGGGAAGATCAGCCGGACCGCGTACTGAGCGCACAGGACTCCGGTCGACGAGGGCGTGTTGATGGCAACAACACCGACGGGATGCAGCCCGAGGCGGGCCGCGACGCCGGCCTGGATCACGGTCCCGGAGGCTCCCGTGTCGATCATTGCCGCCATCGCGACGGGGCTCGGCACCGGCTGCCCGCTCGAGACGAGGATCGCTTCGACTGCTGCAGGGACCGCGATCCGGATCTCGACGATCGGTCCGATCGCCGCCAGGTTGGGCACCGCGACCGTGAACGACGGCACCTAGATCCCCAGGTGGTTCGACACGTAGTTCTGCGGAACCTCGACCGGCACGACCTGCTTGACCAGGAACGGGACGTTCCCAAACCGCTGGTATCCGACGTTGATCGCGTCCGCCTGCGACTCGAAGGCGCCAACCAACTCCCCACCGTGGATCAGCACCCATTTGCCCAGGGACGAGCCCAACAACTCGTCCCGCCGTGCGTCGAAGGTGTGAAGCTCATCCTTCAGCGTCTCGACCAAGGTTGGAGGCCTCCCTGCGGAGCCTCCATCGTACGCCACGCCGGCGCGCGCGAGATGCGAGGTCATTGGGGTTCACGTACCGGGCCCATCGAGGGCCAGCGATCGCGGGGAGGAGTGATCACGCTTGAGGACGATAGGGGCTCGCCCTCACCTGTCGCTTACCCGGCACCCTTCTCCCCATCGAACTCAGCCTCGATGCGAGTGAGCACGAAGTAGGCGAACGCCGGCCAGATCTCGCCGCCATCTCGCGCCCGCCGCAGTCTGGCTTGCATCGCCGCGGTCGCGGAACTCGACTGCCGGGATCGCTGTGAGGACACGATCGGACAGGGCGCAGGAGGCCCTGCCGATCGAACCGGACCATGGTGCTGCTTTCTCGAAGGGGTAGTGGTCGGTCCCCGAACGGTATCTCTTAGCGGACGCCGACGAAGTCCGCGACGTCGGCCACATTCCCGCCGTCCTCGAACATCTGCTGCATGGCGGCCGACTTGTTCACGAGAGCACCTCGATGCTTCAGAACCTCGCACGCCACGACGACGAACTCCTCGCCTCCTACTCGTCCGAGAAGTTCGCGTGCATGCAGTCGGGCGGACAGACGCTCAGCTGCAGCCGCTCGTGCTGCCGCAGTTGAGGCACTTGTAGCAGCTGCCGTTGCGGACCATGATCGAGCCGCAGTCGGCGCAGGACGGCGCGTCCTCCTGGATCTTGAAGGCGGTCCGGTCCAGGCCGAGCGATGCGGCGAGCGCGCTCACGGCTCCGGCCGTGCCGTTGCCGTTCGCGTGGCCGTTCCCGTTCGCATGGCCGTTTCGCGCGACGTCGACCATCGGCCCGTCGGCCCGGACCGAGCCGATGGGCGGATCCGCCAGGGATGCACCGACCGCCGTCGCGGTGGCCGTTGCCGTGGTGGCAGGCGGCTCCGTCGCTTCGTCGATCGCCGACGGGCCTTCTTCGGCCCGCGGGCCAAGTGCCCCGCCGAAGGCGAACGGCGCTGCCCCGACGACGGCTCCGCGTTCCTGGAGCCCCAGGGCCGCCTTGTCGTCCCCGACCAGGAAGCGGCTCCCGAGCCAGCGGAAGATGTAGTCGATCACGGACTTCGCGATCGGGATCTCCGGGTTGCCGGTGAAGCCGGACGGCTCGAACCGGACGTGGGCGAACTTGTTGACGAGGTCGCGCAGCGGCACGCCGTACTGGAGCGAGAGGCTGATCGCGGTGGCGAACGTGTCCATCAGGCCCGAAACGGTTGAGCCTTCCTTGGCCATCTTCAGGAAGATCTCGCCGGGCTGGCCGTCCGGGTAGAGGCCCACCGTGATGTAGCCCTCGTGGCCGGTGATGTCGAACTTGTGGGTGAGGGCGGTCCGCTCAGCCGGGAGCCGCCGGCGATGCGGCTTGACCGCCTCGGCCTGGGCGGCGGCGAGCTTGCGGCGGAGCTCCTCGATCACCTCGGAGGCTGCCTTCGTCTCGTCGTCGCTCTTGAGCTTGCTGGTGCTGAGCGGCTGGCTCCGCTTGCTGTTGTCGCGGTAGATCGCGATCGCCTTGAGGCCGCGCTTCCAGCCCTCGAGGTAGATCTGCTCGATCTCCTCCACGCTGGCCGCCTCGGGCATGTTGACGGTCTTGCTGATCGCCCCTGAGAGGAAGGGCTGGACGGCGGCCATCATCCGGACGTGGCCCATCGGCAGGATGGAGCGGACGCCGTTGCGCGGCTTGAAGGCACAGTCGAAGACGGTGAGGTGCTCCGGTGCCAGGTTGGGGGCGCCCTCGATCGTCTCCCGCTCGTCGACGTAGGCGACGATCTCCTCCACCTGGTCCGGCGTGTAGCCGAGCTTGCGGAGGGCGCCGGGGACGGTCTGGTTGACGATCTTGAGGTAGCCCTCGCCGACCAGCTTCTTGTACTTGATGAGCGCGATGTCCGGTTCGATGCCGGTGGTGTCGCAGTCCATCATGAATGCGATCGTGCCCGTTGGCGCGAGCAGGGTTGTCTGCGCATTCCGGTAGCCGTGGCGCTCGCCGAGCTCGTATGCCTCGTCCCACAGGGAGCGTGCCGCGGCGCCCAGGCCGGCCGGAACGCCCTCGGCGGGGATCCGGTGGGCGGCGTCGCGGTGCTTGCCGATCACCTGCATGAACGGCTGGCGGTTCTTCTCGAACTCGATGAACGGGCCGCCGTGATCGCGGGCGATGACGGCGCTCTGGCGGTAGGCCTCCGCGGTCATGACCGAGGTGATCGCGCCGGCGTACGCCTGCCCGGAGGGCGAGTCGTAGGCCAGGCCGCGGCTCATGAGGAGCGCGCCCAGGTTCGCGTAGCCCAGGCCCAGCGGCCTGAAGCGGTGGCTGTTCTCCTCGATCTTCGGCGTCGGGTAGCTCGCGTTGTCGACGAGGATCTCCTGGGCCGTGATCGTCAGGCGGCAGCCGTAGCGGAACGCGCCCACGTCGAGCTCGCCGTCCTCGCCGACGAACTGCATGAGATTCAGGCTTGCCAGGTTGCAGCTGGTGTCGTTCAGGAACGAAAACTCACTGCAGGGGTTGGTTGCGTACTGGCGATCTGTGTTCGAAACAGGGTTCCACTCGTTGATGGTGGTGTCGTACTGGATGCCCGGATCGCCGCAGACGTGGGCGGCCTCCGCCATCCGGCGGAAGATGTCGCGCGCCTTGTGGGTGCCCATGGGGGCCCCGCCCACCACCGCGTGCGTGGTCCAGTCCGCCCCGGCCTCCACGGCGCGCATGAACTCGTCCGTCACCCGGACCGAGTGGTTGGCGTTCTGGAACGAGACGCTCCCGTAGGCCTCGCCGGTGAACGACGGGTCGTAGCCCTGCTCGATGAGCGCCCAGGCCTTCTTCTCCTCGAGCTTCTTGCTGTCGATGAAGTCGAGGATGTCCGGATGGCCGACGTCCAGGATCACCATCTTGGCCGCGCGCCGGGTCTTGCCGCCCGATTTGACGACTCCCGCGAACGCGTCGTAGCCGCGCATGAACGAGACCGGGCCGCTGGCCGTGCCGCCGCCGGCCATCTTCTCCCGCGATGACCGGATTGTGGACAGGTTGCTGCCGGCGCCGGAGCCGAACTTGAACAGCATCGCCTCCGTCTTGGCCAGGTCCATGATGCTGGTCATCGAGTCCTGGACGGAGTTGATGAAGCAGGCCGAGCACTGCGGCTTGGCCTCGATCCCGACGTTGAACCAGACGGGCGAGTTGAAGCTCATCTTCTGGTGGACCAGGAGATGGGTCAGCTCCGCGCTGAACGTGGCGAGGTCCTGGTCCGTGGCGAAGTAGTGCTGCGTCTCCGCCCAGGCGGTGATGGAGAGCACGACGCGGTCGATCAGCTGGCGGACGGACGTCTCCCGCTCCGGCGTGCCGAGGTGGCCGCGGAAGTACTTGCTGACGACGACGTTCGTGGCCATCTGGCTCCAGAACGTCGGTACCTCCACGTCCTTCTGCTCGAAGACGAGCTTGCCCGACTCCGTGCCGATGGCGGCGGTGCGGACTTCCCAGGCGATCTCGTCGTAGGGGTGCACGCCGGGCCGGGTCCAGCGGCGCTCGAAGGTGAGACCGCGAACGCCGTCGCCGGTGAAGCGGAGCGCGTCCATCGCCGCCCGCGCCGCGCGGTCCGCATCGTCCCGCAGCGCCTGCGCCGCGTCGAACGCGATCGCCGCGCGCTCTGCCACCGCCGCGCTGCCGGCCGCCGGCGAGCCGGTGCCGCCCGATGTCGTGGAGCCGGGGCCGGTGGTCGTCGCCTTGCGACCCTTTCGCGCGGCACCAGCCTGTGCCATCACCGGGACGACGTCGTGTGCGGCTCGTGCCATCTCAGCCCTGCTCCCTCACCGAACCGGCGGTCCCCCCGCCGCGTCTGCTGCCGGCGGTAGAGCCGGCCTTCCTCGTAGCTGCGACGGCCCCGGCGTGGCATGCCGGGCGACCGATCGTCTCGCCGCCGCGGGCCCGGTCCGGGCCACCCGGGATGCTCCTCGAGCGGCCTCACCCGGCGGCGAGCGGTCCGCTGATCGTACGTCGGAGCCTGGCCGCCGTCAATGCCGAAGACACAACATCTTGTGGTGCGCGACCATGGCAGACCACAGCATGTTGCGTTTTGCCCCGGTGTCCGCGAATTGGCGAAGGCCTCGCGGGACGGGTCCGGCAGCTCCTGGTCGGAGCCACGCGGGACGGAAGGCCGCGACCTGCCCGTGCCGGGCTCGCGTGCTTCAGGAGTGGGCCAGCCAGAACACCCGTTCGATCCCGGGCGGGCCGCTCAGAGGCGGGCCAGGATCTCGCGGCGCTTCGCGCTGTACTCATCCTCGGCGAGCAGGCCGGCCGCCCGGAGGCTCTCGAGCTCCAGCAGGCTGGCGCCGATGGCCGATGAGGACGCGGCAGCGGGTGCCGTGGCCGGACCGGCGGACTCGGACGCCCCGACGGTCGGGCGCGATGGCACCGCCGGTTCCGTGGCGAGCCCCAGCTCGGCCAGGTAGGCCGCCAGGCCGATCTCTATCCAGCGTCGCTCCGCAGCGGCCGCGGTGAGGACGATGAGCCAGCGGGACAAGTCCTCGTAGTGGCCGTCGCGGGCTCGCTGAGCGAGCAGGCCGCGGCGGTTTGCGACGCTCAGGCGGCGACGTGTCGCGACGGTCGGCGTCTCGGATGGTGCGCCGCCAACCCCGGAGCCGCTGGGCGCGGCGTAGTGGACGGTGACGTCGCCACGTCCCGCGGCGGCGGCCAGGATCGAGGGGAGAGGGATCTCCGCGAGGAGCGCCCCCGACGGCCGGGCCTGGGCGATCAGGCAGCCGTCGCGGAGCGTGAGACCGGCGTTGTCGGTGTCTGGCACGGCGTCCCCGCCGATCCGGTAGGTCAGGGCATCCGCGAGGTGTGCCACGGCGTCGTCCAGGCTGGGGTCCGCGACGCCACCTCCGATCGCGTTCACCTTCATCGTGTAGCGCACCGTGATGTTGTGCGCCATGCGCTGGGTCTCCGGCGCTTCCAGCAGCCGGACCGCGCCAACCGGGCCCGCCGCCGCCTCGCCGAGCCGCGACACCCGCGCCACGCCGCACTCGGGGCAGCTGTCGATGAGGGGATGGACGAATGCACCGCATTCGGAGCACTGGAGGTCGTCGAGGGTGAGCCACATGGCCACAGGGTAGCGCGGAGCCGCCGCTGCCGACGGCGCGCAGGGCGAGGGCCGGCCGGCCCGACTGCGGCGGTCGAAGGCCGCCCAGCCCGCCCGGCCCGGGCCGCTCAGCCCGGTCAGCTCAGGCCGCTCAGCTCAGTCCGCTGTACGAGTGCAGACCGCTGAACCAGAGGTTCCCGAAGAGCGTGAAGAGGACCATCCCGAAGCCGACGACCAGGACGATGGCGGCCGGCCGGCCGCGCCACCCCTTCTGGTTGCGAAGGTGGAGGTAGACGGCGTAGGCCAGCCAGGTCACGAGCGCGCTGGTCTCCTTCGGATCCCATCCCCAGTAGCTGCTCCAGGCGATGGACGCCCACCAGCTGCCGAGCACGATCATCGTGGCAAAGACGGGGAAGCCGATGATGACGGCCCGGTAGGCGACCGCGTCGAGGACCTCCCGCGGGGGAAGCCACGCGAAGCGGTCGACCGTGCGGCCATCGGCCAGCCGCTTCTCCTGGACCAGGTACCCGACCCCGGCCGCGAAGCTCATCGCGAAGATGCCGTAGCTGAGCATCGCGAAGCCGACGTGGATGGTCAGGAGGGGCGGGTTCTGGAGCGCCGGAACGAGGGCCTCGATCGCGTTCGGCAGCGTCCAGCTGTAGAGGAACAGCATCAGCGCCAACCCGAGCGGGAGGAAGCCCAGCGCCCGGACCGGGTAGCGGCGCTGGAGGAAAAGGTACCCACCGAGGATCGCGGTCGTGAATGCCACGCTGAACTCGTAGAGGTTGCCCCACGGCCCGCGTCCCACCACGATCCCGCGCAGCAGGAGCGCGCCGACCAGGAACGAAAACGCGGCCCACGCCAGCCCGATCGCGAACGGCCCGGCGGCGCTGACGGGCGCGCCCTCGCCGTCGCCCTGCTCCACTCCCTCGACGAAGCTGCCGCCGACGACCCCGGCGAACGCCGGCGCGCGGCGCGGAACCAGGGCAAGCGCCAGCCCGCGGCCGCTGGCGAGCAGGACCGTGTGGGCGACGTGCGCCGCGAAGGCGCCCACCAGCACGATGCCGGCGACGACGTAGAGGTAGTACGAGCCGGTCGCCATGTCAGGCGATCGCCGCGCCGCCGGGCGGCGGGCCTGCCGGTCGGGCGATCTCGATGCCGCGCCGCACGGTGAGGACGAGGCCGCAGTTGCCGCACGTCTGGACCTGGGCCGGCCGCTCCACCCTGCACATCGGGCAGATCACGGCGAGGTCCTCGCCGTCGTCCGTGCGCGCGGTCCCGAATGGATAGACCAGGCCCGTGCGCAGGCTGAACGGTGCCCCGACCGGCGGCGCGAGCCGTCCCTCCGCGTCGCGCGGCATGACCCGCGCGCCCTCGACGCGGCGGACCTTCGCGCGAGGCTTCAGCAGGCCGAAGATGACCCAGCGGCCGAGCAGCGCGAGCAGGAGCAGGCCGACCAGCGGTGCCACCGCGAGCGGGACCAGGGCGACGAGCGCGCCCCAATCGGGATTCACCACCTTGGAGACGAGGTCGAGCAGGCCGCTCCACGCCTGCTGGATGCTGGTCGCGAGGTCGCCGCTCACGGGCGGCATTCTAGCCGGATGTCGCCGGGTTGCCCCGCGGCCGATTCCGGGCGGCAAGGCGCGGGCGGAGCGCCTCGATGCTGCCGCGTCAGCCGGCCGGATGACCCCGCTTCGGGTTGCCGGTCTTCCTGGTTGCCCCGCGCCCGGGACGCCAGCCCGGCCGCGGTGGCCCCTCGTCGCCCGTCGTCTCGGCGGGTGCGTTTGCCGGTGGCCGAGGGCGTCCCGCGGCCGGCGTTTCCAGGCGTTGCCGCGCGAGACGGTCGGCCATCCAGCCGGTCCTGACCGTCCGGGCGCCGAAGCGGCGCAGCGACGTCGCCAGCTCGTTGTCGTCCGTCACGACGAGCGTCGCGGTGGGATCCATCCCGGCGAGGTCCACGAGAAGCGCGTCGGCGGGTCGCCGCCCCGCGTAGCGCACCTCGATCCCGGCCGTCACCCGGCGGTCGATCGCGCCCGGCGCGGGTGTCCCGTCGAGCACCACGGTCGCCTGGACGCCGGCGGGCACGAGCGCGCGAAGCCGGCCGACCACGGCCGCGGGAGGGAGCGGGCCGTCCGCCCGACCCAGGGCATGGAGGAGGTTCGTACCGTCCACCAGGAGACGGGTGACTCCAGCGAGCGGATCGAGCGTGCGGGGCATCGCCTGCATGGTACGTCGCCGACCGGCCGCCGGCAGCCGGGGCCGCCGGGCGTGGTCGGCCGGGGCGGCCGGCGGCAGCGGGGCGCGTCGGCCGCCGGCAGCCGGGCGTGCGTCCCGGCGCAGGTCGGGTCGCGAACCCGCTACCCTTGGACCTGATGCTTCTCCTCGTCGACCTCGACGGCGTGGTCTACCGCGGCGCGGCGCCGGTTCCCGGAGTCGCGGCGGTCCTGGCCGCTCGCGCCGCGGCCGGGGACTCGGTGGTCTACGTGACGAACAACTCCATGCACTACCGGGCCGACTACGTGACGCGGCTCGAGGCTATGGGCGCGCCCGTGACCGCCGACCGCGTGGTCAGCTCGGCGCGGGCGACCGCGCTCTACCTGGCCGGCCTCGACGGCATCCGGCGTGTGCTCGTGGTGGGCGCCGGAGGCCTCGAGCGCGAATGCCGTGACATGGGCCTGGACGTCGTCACGGCGGCGCACGCAGCGGCGCTCCACGCGCGCGAGGGGATGGAAGGGTGGCAGGCCGCCGGCGCCCCGGACGCGGTCGTCGTGGGGCTTGACCAGCAGTTCACCTACCAGAAGCTGACCGTCGCCGTGGACTGCGTCCGGCACGGCGCTCGCTTCGTCGCGACAAACTGTGACCCGGTCTATCCGACGGAGCGAGGCACGCGCCCCGGCGCCGGCAGCATCGTCGCCGCGGTGGAGGCGGGCGCCCAGGTCGTTCCCGTGTCGATCGGCAAGCCGGCGCCGCTGCTCCTGGAGATGGCGGCCCGGGCAGCGGGGATCGCGCTCGGCGACGCCATCATGATCGGCGACGGCATCGCGACCGACCTGGCAGCCGCCGTGGCCGTCGGGATCCCGTGCATCCTGATGCTGACCGGCGTCTCGTCGGAGGCGGACGTGGAGGCGCTCCCGGCCGGAGGTCGGCCGGTCGCGCTGGCGCGCGACGCGGAGGCGCTCGCCGCCGCGCTCGAGGCGGCCCGCTCGACCACGGCCGGCCGGCCGCAATCCAGTCGAGGAGTGCCAGCATGACGACCGTTCTTGTCACGGGGGCGTCCGGCTTCGTCGGCAGCCACCTGCTCCCCGAGCTCCTCGGGGCGGGCCACCGGGTCGTCGCGCTGGTGCGCACCGGGCGGGCCGGCGAGAAGGTCACGCGACGGATCCCGCCCGCGTACGCCGCGAACCTGGAGCTTCGCACCGGCGACGTCGACCATCCCGCCACGCTGCCCGCGGCGCTCGCCGGTGTCGACGCGGTGGTCCACCTCGCCGCGATCCCGCGCGACTGGAACGGCGGCCGCAAGCTCCTGGCGGTCAACCTCGGCGGGACCCGCAACGTGATCGCCGCCATGCAGGCGTCCGGCGTCCGGCGCCTCGTCCATCTCGGCGCGCTGGGCGTGGAGGACCGGGAGCAGCTCCATTACGCGAGATCCAAGGCGCGCGCCGAGCGGGCGGTGATGGAGAGCGGGCTCGACTGGACCATTCTCAAGCCGTCGCTGCTCTTCGGCCCGGGCGACGGGTTCTTCAACATCGTCGCCGGCCTGGTCCGGCTCTCCCCCGGAATCGTTCCCGTTCCTGGCAACGGGAAGAGCCGCTTCCAGCCCCTTCACGTCGCCGACCTGGCGCTGTGCCTGCGGCTCTGCCTGGAGCGGCCCGAGACGGTCGGGCATGCCTTCGAGCTGGGCGGGCCCCGGATCTGGACCTACCGTGAGATCACCGCCGAGGTCTGCCGCGCGACCGGCCGCCGCCGCGTCATCGTCGGCATGCCGGTCCCGCTCATCTCGCTGGTGGCCGGTGTCGCCGAGGCCGCCCACCTCCCGTTCCCGGTCGCCACCGACCAGCTTCGCCAGCTTGCCCTCGACAACGTCGGGCCGCTCGACGGCGTGCACGCGGCATTCGGGTTCGTTCCGCGCAGAATGGAGGGCGAGCTCCTGTACCTGCGCCGGCGAAAGGCGCAGCAGGGCCCCACGGCGGCCTCGTGACCGTGCTCCATCGCGCCTGATCGGGAGGACCGTTGCCCCGTCGATCGCTCGCCACCCTCGGCTGGCTCGTCGCCGCAGTCGTCATCGCGCTCGGATCCGCCGGCATCGCCGGCGGCCTGGACCACCCGCCCGCGTCCGGGGCCCGGCCCGAGCTGACCTACGGGGCCGACCGGCTGGTCGCGCCGATCCTGGATGCCTCGACCGCCGACCTCCGGGCGCTTTCCGACCAGGTGGACGTGCTGGCCGGGGAGGGACGGCAGGCGCTTTCGGCACTCGTCTCGGGCGACACGTCCGGCCTGAAGGCGGCCATCGGCGCCGGCGAGGCCCAGGTCGGCACGATCGCGACCGCCGCGCGCGCGCTCCGGGCCCGGCTCGCCGCGCTTCCGGCGATCGACGCCGCCGCGGCGGCCCGTTTCGGACCGTCGACGCTCGAGCGCTACGCGACGCTCATTGCCGCGCTGCCCGCCGTGGATACGCTCGGTGACGAGTGGACGCGCCTCGCCGCCGGATCCGTCCCGGCGGCCGAGCTGACCACGTACCTCGCCGCGCACGACCGGATCGCCGGCCAGGCCGTGCAGCTGGGTGCGGCCGGGAGGTACGCGGACGCGATCCGGACCCTCGCCAGGGCCACCGCGGAGCTGGCAGCCGCCCGGATCGTCCGGGACCAGCTGGCAACGCGGATCGACACGAGCACGCTGGATACCTGGATCGATCGGAACGCGACCTACGACACCGCGGCGACGGACCTCTGGGCGGCCATCGTCGCCTCGCCGACCCGCGTCACCCCCGCTGCCCGGGCGGCCGCCGCGCGCGAGGAGGCCGCCCGGGCCCTGCTGCCGACCAACACGAGCGCGCTCGTGGTGATCCTGGGTGACGTTGCCCAGGGCGGGCTCAACCAGGCCGTCATCGCGATCGAGGACGCGCGCGGACGGCTGCTGGATGCGCTGGCCGCGGCGGCTGCCCAGGCGTCCCCGGCTGCCTCGCCCGCGCTAGACTGAGGACGATCCCCGACGCCGCGGCGTCGATCCATTCGTGCCCGCCGGAGGCCCTGCCCGATGCAGCTGCGTGTCCTTTCCGATCAGCCCTGGGCCGTCCCGGCCGACGTTCTCGTGCTCCCGTTCGTGGGCGAGCCTGCTTTCGATGGCGTGCTCGGCGAGATCGATCGCCGGGCGGGCGGTGAGCTGCACGTCCTGGCCGGCTTCCGGGAGCTTCGGTCCGAGCGATACGCCAGCGTCCTGGCGGCGGCCGGCCAGCTTCCAGTCGGGCGTCTCCTTGCGATCGCGGCCGGTCCCGCGGCGGGCCTGGATCGCGAGACCGCGGTTCGTCTCGGCGCCGCGATCCAGCGCCGCCTGGCCGGGCGGCCCGTGCGGCGCCTGGCGATCTGGCTCGGGCCGCTCGCGGAATCTCTGGACGGCGGGGAAGCGGCGGCCGCGGAGCTCGTCGCGCGCGGCGTCGTCGAGGGCAGCTTCGACCCCGCGTCGCTCTATGGGACGGGAGCCGAGGCCGCGTCCGCGCTGCCGCCGGTCCTCGACGAGCTGATCCTGGTGCTTCCGGGCACGTCGGGCCTCGCTGCCGCGACGCGGGCGGCCGAGCGCGTCGTCGTGATCGGCGAGGGGAGCAACCTCACTCGCCGCCTCGCCAACCGGTCCGCGAACGACGTCACGCCGCAAGTCCTCGCCGACGAGGCGCGCGCTCTCGCCGAGGCGAACGGGCTGTGGGTGGACGTGCTCGACGAGAAACGAGCGGCCGAGCTCGGGATGGGGATGTTCCTGGCGGTCGGGCAGGGGAGCGCGAACCCGCCCCGCATGATCGTCCTTCGGTCCGGCGACGACCGCGAGGCGGACGCGGCCGGCAGGCGGCTCGCGCTCGTTGGCAAGGGTGTCTGCTTCGACTCCGGCGGGATCAGCATCAAGTCCGCCGAGCGGATGGACGAGATGAAGACGGACAAGACCGGCGCCTGCACGGTCATCTCGGCGATCGTGACCGCGGCCCGGCTTGCTCCCGGCACCCCGCTCCTCGCGATCGCGCCGGCAGTGGAGAACATGCCCGGCCCGGGCGCGTCACGCCCCGGCGACGTGGTCCGCGCGATGAACGGGAAGGCCGTCGACATCATCAACACGGACGCCGAGGGCCGGCTGATCCTGGGCGACGCGATGACGTATGCGGAGCACCTGGGGGCGACGCACGTGGTGGACATCGCCACGCTGACCGGCGCCGTGGCGCGCGCCTTCGGGCACCTGGTCACGGGCGCGTTCGGCGACCCGCAGGCCTGGTACGACCAGGTGGCGGCCGCGGCGGCCCGCGCGGGCGAGCGATTCTGGCAGCTGCCCCTGGTCGAGGGGTACTGGCCGGAGATGGCGAGCGTGACCGCCGACATGGTGAACACCAGCTCGCCGGAGGCCGGCCTCATCAAGAGCGCGCTCTTCCTTCGCCAGTTCGTGACGGTGCCGTGGGTCCACGTGGACATCGCCGGTTCGGCCTACTACCGCAAGCCGACCGCCTGGGCACCCCACGGCGCGACCGGCGTCGCGACGGCGACGCTCGTCGAGCTCGCGCTCGCGGGTGCCCGCTGAGCGGCCCGGATCCTGGCGGCGCGTCCCGGGCGGCGGTGACACCCGTGGGGAACCGCGAGAGGAGGTCGCGGTGACCTCGTTCGCGGTCGCCGGCCTCGCCGTGGACGAGCGTGCGCTGGCGATCGTCCTCGGGTGTGCCGGGGCCGCCTGGGGCCTCCTGGCCGACCGGATCGGGGCGCGCTGGCCCGCCCACGAGGATGGGCGCGTGCGTGGCGTCGACTGGCGGACGCCCGTCGTCGCGCTGCTCGGCGGGGCGGCCCTCGCCGCGCTGCCGCTGCGGCTGGCCGACGCCGGGCAGGTGCTCATCTTCGGCGGCTACTTCCTGGCCCTCACGCTCCTGCTGGCGACCGACCTGGACCAGCGTCTGCTGCCGGACGTGGTGACGCTGCCGTTGATCGCCGTCACCCTGGTCCTCGCGGCCGGCGGCTGGAACCCGCTCGTGGCCGGGCAGCTGGGCTGGGCGGTGGTCGCCGCGCTCGCGATCCCGGGCTTCCTGTTCGCCCTCTCGATCCCCTTCGGGTCGGGAGCGATCGGCATGGGCGACCTCAAGCTGCTGGTCTCCGTGGGTCTGCTCACGGGGCTGGCGCGATCCGTCAGCGGGCTCGTGGTGGGCGCCCTGGCGGCGGGGGTCGTCATCGGCGCCCTCCTGGTCCTGCGCCGGGTCACGCTGCGGACCTACATCCCGTTCGGGCCGTTCCTGATCATCGGGGCCTACTGGGCCGTGCTCGCCCGGCTCTGAAGAGGCCGCTGCGCTCCGTCCGGGCGCCCGGGACGCATGGCCGCTGGCGCGCTCGCCGGTGGCGCGCTCGCCGCTGGCGCGCTCGCCCGAGGGGAGTAGTATCTGGGTGCCGGGTCGTCCCTGAGGTTGTGCCCGCTTCGGACGGCGACATCACCGGCGGGTCCGCAACCCGCCACGGCGCGCTGCAAGGCCCGCCCCACGGAGCAACCCGCGCGAAGATGCCGACGCCAGCCTGATGCGACGCTATCGCGACCGCTCCCGCGTTGCCGCGGAGCAGCCCGACGCCCGCCAGACCGAACCCGCCCTGACGCGTGCCGCCGGCTGGAGCCCCCGCCGGGGACCCGCCGCCGCCCTCCGGGCTGCCGTGCGGGCGCGGCCGCGGGTCGCCCGGCGCCTGCTCGCCGTCCTGCTCGTGGTCCCCCTCGTCATCGGTGTCGCGGCACCCGCGCGCGTCAGCGGGGACGAGCTCGCCAACGCCCGGGCGCAGCAGAAAGCCCTCCAGCAGAAGATCGCGGACCAGAAGGCCGAGGTTGCGCGCCTGCAGGCGCTGCAGTCGGGTCTCGCATCGGACATGGCCTCGACGACCCGGGCGCTCGGCGGGGTCAACGCCAACCTTGCCCAGACGAAGCAGCAGATCGCCGGCCTGACCACGAAGCTCACGGCGGTCCGGGTCGTGTACGCGGATCTCGTGCAGCAGGTGAACCTGCTGGATCGCGAGGCGGTCTCGCTGGCGCAGGAGCAGGCGGACAAGGCCCAGGAGCTCGCCGATCGAAAGTCGATGCTGGCGGCCCGCGTTCGCGAGGCCTACGTGACGGACCGGACCCCGCTGATCCAGCAGTTCCTGGCGGCCGGCTCCATCGACGACGTCCTGCAGGACGTCAGCTCCTACCTCGATCTCGGCGCCCAGGACCAGGCGATCGCGACGCAAATCACGGCGGACCAGCAGACCCTGGACGCGCTGACCGCGACCGTCGACCAGACGCGCGCGGCCAAGCAGGACCTCCAGGCCCAGACGCTGGTCCAGAAGCAGCAGCTCGACGGCCAGGTAGCCGCCCTCAAGGCCGCCAAGACGCGCCTCGCGGCCCTCCAGGCGGAGACGAGCCACCAACTCGCGATCCAGCGCGCCGGCTGGGCCAAGGTCTCGCAGAACGCCGCCGCGGTCCAGGCGGCGCTGGCCGCGGAGGCGAAGTCGCAGCGCGAGCTCGCCTCCCGGATCGCGACGTTGCTCGAGCGGCAGCGCCAGTTCGGCAACATCCCGTCCGTCTTCAACGGGACGCTGTCCTGGCCGATCAGCGGCGTCATCACCCAGGAGTTCGGGTGCACCGGGTTCCCGTCGGAACCGCCGCTCGGCAACTGCGCCCACTTCCACCAGGGGATCGACATCGCCGCCCCGATGTACACGCCGATCCACGCCGCCGGCGATGGGGTGGTGCTGTTCGCGGGACCGAACCCGTACGACCCCTACCCGAAGGCCTGGATCGTGATCATCGCTCACAGCGACAACCTGGTCACCTGGTACGCCCACGTGGACAACGCCGCCCACCCACCGGTCGTGTCCGCCGGGCAGCACGTGACCGCGGGCCAGGTGATCGCCTACGTCGGGATGACCGGCAACACCACCGGACCGCACCTCCACTGGGCG
>CAZKXK010000025.1:0-16004 GCA_964556585.1 uncultured Anaerolineaceae bacterium | reverse complement strand
GCCCAGCACCTGACCATCGCGCACCGTGAGCACCGTCAGCGCGTAGCGCCCGGCAAAGGGCGCGGCGACCAGGGAGACGTTGACCGATGCGCCGGCCTTGAGCCTCGGGTTGCCGTCCGCGATCCCGGTCGCCTCGGCGAAGGCGCTGCCGTGCTGCTCGGCGAACGCCTTGGCGGCGGCTTCCACCACGGCCTGCGTGGTTCGTGGCCGGTTCCCGGTCACGTAGCCGGGCGAGCCGAACGCGGCGACCACCGACGGCGGCGTGTCCGGCAGCTGGACGCCGGTCGCCGTGGTCGGCTCCTCTGCGATGAGACCCGACTTGGTTGACGCGTCCCAGCCGAGCACGCTGACCGTGGCGACCTGGCTCCCGGCCGTCGTCCGTGGCCGGAACTCCTTCAGCTCCTGCCCGAAGACCAGCTGCAGCGGGTTGGTGCTGTTGAGGTCCCCGGCGTCCGGGCCACCGGAGGCCGCCGGCGGCGGGGCGAAGTTGAACTTGCCGTCGTTCACGCCGACCTGGAAGCCCACCTCATCGGCCATCTCGCCCAGAAACTCCCAGGCGGTCTGACCTGCCTGGTGGACGTACTCGAACACGGTCCGCGAATCCGCGATCGTGCCGACCTCGAGTCCGAGCTGCGAAGCCATCTGCTGCGCGATGTCCGAGTATTTCTGCTGCCGGAACACGGCCGAGCGTCGCCCGTGCATGAGCCGGTGACCCTGGTCATAGCCACGGATGACGAGCGTCGGCGCCTTGGCCTCCCGGTATTCGCCCTCCAGCGCCGTGACTTCGCCGGTGAAGAGCGGCAACGGCGCATGGTCACTGAGCGCCCTTCCGGAGATGACGACTTTGGACCCGATCCTCGCGTGGGCCTTGCTGGCCACGTCCCTGTCCGGCGTCTCCTGGAGCACGATCTCGAACGTGTCGGGGAGCAGAAGGTGGTCGTCCACGATGAGGTGGAGAACGCTCGAGAGCACGGCGGGGTCGAGCGGCTGGCCGTCGATCTCGATCCCAAAGAACGTTGCGACCGGGGCATCGGGCATCGCTCAGGGCTCCCGGACGGAGAGCTGCCTGGCCTCGACCAGGGAGGGCACCAGCACGCGCGTTCCGGGACTGAGCCGCATCGGATCGTCGATCGCGTTGAAGGCGGCGATTCCCCGCCACAGGCTCGGGTCGCCGTACTCGCGATAGGCGACGCCGGCGAGACTGTCGCCCTCGTCGAGGACGATGCTCCGCCGACTCTCACGGGAGCCGGAGGTCGGGTTCGTGCCAGGAGGGTCATCCGGCACCTCCTCGAGGGCGATCGTGCAGCTGGCCCGGATCGGCGTGCCGTCCGGCTTGAAGAGGACGTACTTGGCCGAGACCGACTTCAGGAAGCATCGGTAGCCCTGGAAGACCTTGCTCGCGCCCCAGTCGACGGTCAGGATCGGGGGCTGGGGCACCGTTGTCATCGACGCCTTGGTGGGCTTCGTCCAGCTGAGGAGCGCGTTCACGCTCCGGGTGACGTCCGCGTCGGTGTCGTCCCAGGCGTCGAACCAGACTTCCATCTGGAACGACTGTGGCCCCGCGCCGTGGTACTCGGGCTTGCTCGCCGATCTGGCGCCGCGAGCCGGCGGGCGGTTCCAGTTCGCAGCCTTGCTCGTCGTGATCTCGGCGGGGTTGTACATGAACTGGAGCTCGCCGACGGCTTCGCCCCCGTCGGCTGGGGCCTGGGCGCCGCCTGCGACCCGCAGGACCGCGTGCGTGAGCTGGCCACCGCTGAGCGTCATCGCGTGAACCCGTTGTGGACGAGCTCGAGGACCTCGAGCGCAACCTGGTTCGTCCCAGTGTCAAGGGTCGGCCCGGACCACTTCGCGGGATAGACGCCGGCGAGCTTCCACGAGGTGACCTTGGTGCCGCCCGCGTCGAGGAGCTGGATCTCCGCGGTCGAGCGCTTCGGGGCGCTGGCGACGGAGGCCAGCCACGCCGCGACCTTTCCGGTGTCCTTGTCGATCGGCCGGGTCAGCTTGATGTTCTGGTACTTCGCGCGGCCCGCCAGCCGGTGGATGTACTCGTTCTGGCCGCCTTCCTTGATCTCCTGGACGTCGTATTCGACGGACAGGCCCTCGCACTTGGTCCAGGCGCCGAGCTCCGTGTGGTCGTCCAGGGTGACCTTGAAGCGAAGGACGAGGCCGTATTCCGGATCGCTCATCGCGACCTCCCGGCAGTTCGGCGCGCGGTGGCGCTCACCAGTCCACCAGCATCCCGGCGCGCTCCCGGTCCAGGAGCAGCTCCGTCACGAGCCGGGCGCGAATCTTGTCGTAGACCTGCTCCGCGAGCTCCTCGTAGTCGGTGTCCTCGCCACCCGCACCGGTCGAGCCGGCCGGGCCCGCAGCCGACCCCGCGGCCGTGGCGCCCGCCCCGCCGGCGCCCTGACCGGCCGGCGTGACCGTCAGCTCGTCGATCTGGGCGGCCCGCTGCACGAACGGCCCGGGCTGCCGTGCGACGCTCGTGAACCCGGCCGCGGGCGACCATCCAACGGCGTCGTCCGAGCCGGCAGCCGCGAGGGCGGCAGGGAATCCCGCGGGCGCGGCCGCGCCAACCGACGAGCGCATGAGCGGCAGCGCCTCCGCGGTCGTGGACGCCGACCCTCGACCGGCGAACGGCGCTGCCCGCGCCGCCGTCGTGCGCTCCTCGCGCTGGACGGCCGTGGCCGGTCCGGATTGCGCCGCGGGGCGATCCCCGTCCCAGGCCGTTGCCGGGGCGGTCCTCGGTCCCCCTCCCGGTACGGCCGGAGCCGGGATCCCGAAACGGCCCGGAACCGGAGCCGGGTCAGCCGGCGGGACATGGGCCAGGGGGAACGCCGGCCGTGAGACATCCGCTCGCATGGACCGACCGGCCACCATCGGGACCGTCGCGCGCGTGTCGCGCAGCGCCGGTTGGCCACCGGCCGGTTGCGACGGCCCGGCCGCGGAGTCCGCGGCCCAGCTGCGCTGCACCGGTGCGACGATGGTGGACGCAACGTCGCGGTCCGTGCCGGCTTCGCCGACCGAGTCGGCGATCGGCGCACGCGGCAGCCCGGCCAGCGCGAGCGGCGCGGTCCCGACGGCGCCTGCGTCGCCGGCGTCGGCGTCGGCGGGTGCGTCGGCGGGCGTGCGCCGCGAGACGCTGAGCGGCAGCTCCCCGACCAGCGGCCGGGGCGAACCGGAGCCGTCGGCGGTGGGCTCGCTTCCCGGCGAGGCTGGGCCTGTCGTCTCGACGGTGTCACCCGGGCCGCCGGCGGGTGACGGTCCGGCGGCAATCGCCGCGGGCGTCGCCTGCGAACGATCCGTCGTACTCCCTGGATCGATGGAGCCCGGCGCCGACCCGGGGCCGGGGAGCGTGACTGCCCGGCGTGCGACCACGAGGCGCGGAAGCGCGGCGGCCGTCCCCGCAGCCGCCACCACGGGTGGAGCAGGCGCCGCCGGCTGGGAGGCCGAGCTCGGCTCCGCGGACGGGAAGGCGCGCCGCGCGACCGGCATGTCCGCGTTGCCGCCTCCCCGCACAGCCGAAGGGGGTGGACCCGCCAGCGGCGCCCCCAACCCCAGGCGGCGGGACTCGCCCAGGGATCGCCTGCCGACGACCACGGGCCCGCGTTCCGCGTCCGCTCCCGAGCGAGCAGGCCCGGTCTCGGCCGCCGGTTCCCCGACACTGGAACCGGCGGACCCCGTCGCACCAGTGCCGGTGGTCGCGGCCGGCAGCTCGGCGATCACCGGGGCGGTGACCGCGGGCTCGGGCGCCGCAAGCGCGGCAACGGCGCCCACGGCGGCCTCGGGTGCGACCGGCTGGGCGTGCGCGACGATCGGCGCCGGGGCGGTGGCTTCGGCGACCCGGGTGGCAGCGATGGCCGGCACGGGCGTGGCGAGCCGCGCCACCGGCAGCGCCCGTGGGGCGACTGTCGGGAGTTCCGACTCCGGCTGACCCGCCGCGGTCACGTCGCCGGGCCCGGCAGGCGCTCCATCGTGACTCGCGTCGTCCGTCGCACCCTCCCCATCGGCCATGGGCGGCCTCGCGGCGACCGTCGTCACCGTGCCCCGCGCGCGGGAACGGGCCCGGTCGGCAGCCGCGGCAGCGGGCAGGCCCGGGGTGACCCGCACGTCGGCCCCGGACGGCAGGCGCTGGACCAGCGGCACCGCGATGCCGCTCACCAGGCCCGCTGGCCCGTCGGCCGTCATGTCGTGGGCCAGCGGCGCCAGCATCGGGTCGGGCACCCGCCGACCGGCCAGGCCGCGCGCGAATGCCGCGCTCGGCGCGGTGACGGGCGTCTCGCCGATGGCACGCTGGACGGGGGAGAGCTCGCGCCAGGCTGCCGGGCGCGCCTCGCCCGCCGGTCCCGGACCGGCAGCGTCGTCGGTGTCGGAGGTGGATGTCCCGGGCATGGCCGTCCCGGGCGCACCGGGCGAGGCATCCTCCCGGCCCGCGGCCCCGCGAAGCCAGCTCGTGAAAGGCCAGCGCACGACGGACTCACTCCTCTTCGGTCAGGCGCCGGTTGATCGATGCGATCTCCGCGACGAAGCGGCCCCGGTCCGGGTGCTCCAGGTCGAGGATCTCGTTCATCGGCCAGTGGAAGTGGTAGGCGACGTACGCGACCTCCTCGAAGAGGCGGTCGGCCGCGTACGTCACGACCCCCCCGGCGAGGCGCCCCCGATCTCCACGTTGAACTCGTGCTGGCAGGACGGACACGTCACGGCGGCCTGCGACGTCCCCTCCTGGTTGACCCGTCGGTACAGGTCCTGCAGGAATGCCAGGTCCGACGCGAACATCCCCTCGATCACGCGCGGCGTCACCTGCGGGACGGTGCCCAGCCTGATCACGACCTCGCTGAGCAGGAGCACGGTCAGGTAGGCCTCGTTGTCGCGGACGCGCGGGTCGCGGAGCGGGGCGATCTCGTCCCGCGCCGTCGCGAGGCGCATGGAGCCCTCGCGGTGGAGGACGCCCGCGTCGTCCAGGTAGCCGCGGGGAAGCACGAACGGGAACTCGGTCCGCAGGCCCGCCGGCGCGGGGCCGGGCGCGCGCACGGCGGCCGGCCCCGCGATCAGGTCGAGCACCACGTCACTTCACCCGCTCGAGCCGCTCGCAGACGATCGTGACGCTCTCGACCGCCGGGGTGTTGTCGCCCGCCTTCATCCCCGTCGCCTCGAGCTTGGAGATCCAGGCATCGAAGAAGTTGTAGCGGGCGACCTCGGCGTGGGTGAAGTCGAGCTGGACGATGGAACCTTCCCGGCGCGCGCCGACGAGGTCGCCGTCACGGGCGGCCTTGTGCCAGTTCCACAGGTCCATGCTCGCGTCGGCGGCACGCTTCAGCGTGATCGTGGGCGGCTTCTGGGCGCCGATCATCTGCTTGACGATCGGCTTGCCCAGGATGTCGTTGGCCTTGAGCGTGACGACCTCGATCTCGGAGACGATGCCACTGACCTCCTGGAACGTGGCGATCGTCGTCCCCTTGACCTCGATCTTGAAGCGCTGCGCGACGAGGGCATCCTGCGGCAGCGAGGGAACTCCAGCTGGCATGTGTCAGTGTCCTCCTGTCGGTCGGTTCGTGGTCCGGTCGATCACGCCGATCACTCGGTGAGGGACGTGCCGCCCGAGAACTGGGCAAGGCGGAAGATCACGAACTCGGCCGGCTTCACCGGTGCGATCCCGATGTCCACGATCAGCTGGCCGGCATCGATCGACTCGGCCGTGTTGTTCTCGCCGTCGCACTTCACGTAGAAGGCCTCGGCCGGGGACGCGCCGAACAGCGCGCCGTCGCGCCAGGTGCGGACCAGGAAGGCCCCGATCGTCCGCTTCACGCGCTCCCAGAGGTCCATGTCGTTCGGCTCGAAGACGACCCATTGCGTCCCGAGCAGGATCGACTCCTCGATGTAGTTGAAGAGCCGGCGCACGTTGAGGTAGCGCCATGCGGGATCGGACGAGAGCGTCCGGGCGCCCCACACGCGAATGCCGCGGCCGGGGAAGGTGCGGATGCAGTTGACCCCGATCGGGTTCAGCTGGTCGTGCTCTGCCCGCGTGAGGTTCAGCTCCAGCGAGATGGCGCCGCGCACGATCTCGTTCGCCGGCGCCTTGTGGACGCCCCGCTCCCCGTCGCTGCGGGCCCAGATCCCGGCCATGTGGCCGGATGGCGGCACGAATGCCGCCTGGCCGGCGATCGGGTCGAAGACCTTGATCCACGGCCAGTACAGCGTCGCGTACTTCGAGTCGTAGCCGGCCTTGTCCTGGCGCCACTCCTTGACCTGCTGGGCGTTGTAGTCGGGCGGCGCGTCGAGGATCGCCACGCGGTCGCCCATCAGCTCGCAATGGGCCATGATCGCGAGCTGGACGGCCTTGACGCCTTCGAGGTCGATCACGCCGCGCTGGTACAGGGCCATCAGGTCCGGCGCGGCCACCATCGTGATCTCTTCGACCGCCTCGAGGCCCCCGAAGCCGGTCCGGTCAGCCGAGTTGCCGACGTACTCGTCGGGCGTCACGCGGGTCGGGTTCGGGGAGGTCCCACCCGTGAGCACGGCCTTCGTGCCGGAGGCGGGAGCCACGTCTCCCTTTGCCGTCTCCTCCAGGCGGACCAGCTTGGAGGTCTTGGTGGCGGTGAAGACGTTGCTGCGGCCTCTCTTGAGGGTGACGTTGTCGTAGACCTCGGTCTCGCTGCCGCGCGTCACGACCAGCTTGAAGACGCCCTCGCCCGGCTCGGACGGGTCACCGACTTCGACAGAGACGTCGTTGCCAGCCGCCCCGGCCTCCAGCGCCACGACGCGGAACGCCGCCTGGCCCTTGTCGGTGGAGCTCGGCAGCTCGAGTCGGGCAGTCGGCGCGCCGTCGGCGCCGTCGGCGCCGATCCGGACGACGTAGGCGGTCGTCCCGCCGTTGAGGAAGAACCCGTAGACAGCGTGCGCGAGATATGACCCTTCCATGAAGTCGCCGAACGTGGTCACGAACTGGGTCCAGTTGGTGACCATCAGCGGCGTGTTGGCAGGCCCGCGCTGCGCCAGGCCGACGAAGGCCGCGACGGCCGTCCCGACCCCTTCGATGGGGCGCGAGGCGGCCTGGACCTCCTCGACGTAGACGCCGGGCGAAAGGTAGTTCGGCATGCGGATCGGCCCTCCCGGGCTGCGGAGGTAGGGACCGGTCGAGCGTCGCACCTGGCCCCGACCCCGGCAACGGGCGACCGGACAGCCGAACGGGTCGGTCGTGGTGCCCCATCGGGCAGGGCGGGCGGCCCGATCGGCTGCCCCGGGGCGGCTTGCCCGCGGGCACGCATCTTGCGAGGCTGACCCGACGGGCGGCCGTGCCCGTCGCCGAGCGTGCGCCTGCCCGGGTACCCGTCCCGGGCCGGTTCGCGGACCGGCCGCGGCCGGCGGTTCCGAGACCTGCAGCCTGGGGTGCAGCGGATGATCGAGGAAGTCGACGAGACGCTCCGAGGCCTGATCCGGACCGAGGTGCTGAGCGGGGGCCAGGTCGAGATCTCGTTCGACGCCCCGACCAAGGACTGGGCGGCGCGCCGGAACGCGCCGACCATCAACCTGTACCTCTACGACATCCGCGAGGACCTCTCGCGCCGGGACGCTGCGTGGGCCCCCATCTACTCGGCCGAGGGCTACGTCAGCGGCCACCAGCAGCCGCCCCGCCATTACAAGCTCCAGTACATGGTGACGGCCTGGACGCAGCGGCCCGAAGACGAGCATCGTCTCCTCTCGGCCTGCCTCGGCGCGTTCCTCCGTCACGAGACGCTGGGCCCGGGCGAGATGACCGGGGCGCTGGCAGACCAGCCGCTGCCGGCCCTCATCAGCGTCGCCCTGCCGCTCGGGCCGGACCGGTCCATCGCGGATGTCTGGTCGGCCATGGGGGGCGAGCTGAAGCCCTCGCTCGACCTCGTCTTCAACGCCCCGTTCGTCGTGGGCCGCGCCATCGCCGCCGGAGCCCCGGTGCGCGAGCTGGCGCGCCTGTCCGTCGCCCGGGCGGGTGACGGAGGGGAGCCGGAGCGGCCGGCAGCACGGGCACGGGGCCCGAGGAAGGGCCCGCTCGCGCCCGACGACGCTCCGGTTGCCCAGGACGAGACCGTGGTCGGCGGCACCCCGGCGAAGCCCGGCCGCACGTACCGGATCCGCGGCTACCCGCGGCCCTGATCGCCGATGGCACTCGCCTCCCCTGTTGCCGACGCGTCCGTCCGCCACCTCGCGGCGCGCCTCGAGCTGATCGAGACCCGGATCCGCGCGGCGGTCGCCCGGCGGCGGGCAACGGACCCGGATCCCGACGACCGGTTTCGCGGCCTGTACATCTCCGACCTGCAGGTGGACGAGATGCTGGCGGGCGGGACGGCGCCGATTCTGCCGACCGCGCCGGATCCGACCTTCATCGAGCAGCTCCGCGCCGTGGAGGCGGATGCCGACGTGGCGGAGGCAGCCGGGGCCGACGTCCGCCTGCGACGGCTGGTCCGCTCGTTCGATCTCCAGCCGCTCGACGTCGAGCTCCTCCTGGTTGCGCTCGCTCCCGACCTCGACCCGCGCTTCGAGCGCCTGTACGGATACCTGCACGACGACGTCTCCCGCCGTCGCGCCAGCATCGGCCTGGCCCTGGAGCTTGTCGGGGCGGGTGGCGCGTCCGGCGCCGGGCGCGCTCGACTGGGCGTCTCGGGCCCGCTCGTGGCGGGCGGCCTCCTGGTCGTGGAGGACACGGAACGGCCCTTCCTGACGCGGGCGCTCCGGGTTCCCGACCGCGTGGCCGGTCACCTCGTGGGTGACGACACGACCGACCCGCTCGTGGCCGCCCTGGAGGTCACCCCATCCGATCGCGACCTGGCCGGCTCGGCGACCCTGGAGCGCGGCCTTCGCGCCGGGGCGCGGCTGGCCTACGTGCGGGAGCGGATCGGCACCGCGCCGCTCACGGTTGCCGCCCGGGCGCTCGCACGCCTGGGGCCGCCCCCGGTGGTGATCGACCTGGGCCGCCTGGGGCCCCGCGAGGAGGCAGATGCCGCGACCGCGGCGATCCGCGAGGCTCGCCTCCGCGGTTGTGGTCTGGTGGCGGGGCCTGTCGACGTGCTCGCCGAGCGCGGGCCGGCCGCCGTCCGGGCGTTCGCCGAAGCCGCCTGCGTGACGGTCCTCCACGGCGCGCGCGGCTGGGACCCGGCCTGGTCGCGCGCCGTGGCGTTTCTCGTGGAGGCCGAGCTCCCGACACCCGCCGAACGGCGCGACGCGTGGCACGCGGCTCTCGACGGATCCGCCTCCAGCGACATGGCGACCGCGATCGCCGCGCTTCCCTACCGACTGGCCCCGGAGCAGGTGGAGCGGGCCGCCGAGGCGGGCCGCCTCACGGCGGCCGCCGCTGGCCGGGCGCTGGCGGTGGGCGACGTCGCGGCGGGCGCGCGCTCGCAGAACGCGGCCGGCCTGGACCGGCTCGCGCGCCGGATCGAGCCGCGCGTCGGCTGGTCGGACCTCGTCCTGCCGGCAGCGGTCATCGAGCAGCTCGGCGAGCTGACGGCGCGCGCGCGCCACCGGGACCGCGTCCTCGACGACTGGGGCCTGGGCCGGACGTCGCTCAAGGGCCGCGGCGTGACGGCCTTGTTCGCCGGCGATTCCGGCACCGGCAAGACGATGTCGGCGGAGGTGATCGCCGGGTCCCTCGGGCTGGACCTCTACGTGATCGACCTCTCCACGATCGTCGACAAGTACATCGGGGAGACGGAGAAGAACCTGGACCGGGTCTTCAACGAGGCGGACCGGGTGAACGGCGTCCTCCTCTTCGACGAGGCGGACGCGATCTTCGGCAAGCGCTCCGAGGTGAAGGATGCCCGGGACCGCTACGCCAACGTGGAGGTCGCCTACTTGCTCCAGCGGATGGAGGTCTTCGACGGCATGGCCGTCCTCACCACGAACCTGCGCGCCAACGTGGACGAGGCGTTCCTCCGCCGGCTCGACGCGATCGTGGACTTCCCGGTGCCCGACGTGGAGGATCGCCGCCGGCTGTGGGAACGCAACCTGTCCGCGGGCGTGCCCAAGGCGGACGACATCGACGTCGACTTCCTGGCCCGGCGCTTCACGCTGTCGGGGGGGAACATCCGGAACGTGGCGGTCGGCGCGGCGTTCCGGGCGGCGGCCGGAGAGCGACCGCTGGCAATGGCCGACCTCGTGCGCGAGACGGCCCGCGAGTACCGGAAGCTGGGCCGCCTGTGTGTCGAGGCCGAGTTCGGCTCCTGGTTCGGCGTGATCGCAACCAGCTGAGGTGACCGGGACCCGCCGGCTCGGCCGGTGACCCGGGGATTGACGGGGGCACGACGATGACGGATGACGCCACGGTCAGGCGGGAGGATGCGAGCATGCATCGCCACGAGCATGAGCGGGAGGCGGCGCGTCGCCAGGCGATGCGCCGGACCGATCACGAGGACGCATCGGGAGCGCTTGCGGCCCGGGCGGCCGCCGCGGGCCGCACCGACGCGCTGGGTCCGGCGTCCATCCTGCGTCTCCAGCGGATGGCCGGGAACGCCGGCGTCGCGCAGCTGCTCGATGATGATCCGGAGCCGGATTCGCCGATCAAGGGCGTGGTTGGCCGGGGCGGTGGCACGCCCCTGGAGCCCGAGCTGCGCGGGCAGATGGAGTCCAGCTTCGGGGCCGACTTCTCGGATGTGCGCGTGCACACGGGCGGGGGAGCCGCCGCGTCCGCCCGGGCGGTCGACGCGCACGCCTACACCGTGGGCAACGAGATCGTCCTCGGCGACGGACACGGGCAGGGATCCCCGGAAGGCGCGCGGACGCTCGCCCACGAGCTGACCCACGTGGTCCAGCAGCGGTCCGGCGCCGTCGAGGGCACGCCGGCGCCCGGCGGGATCTCGGTCAGCAGCCCGAGCGACCGCTTCGAGCGAGCCGCCGAGGCGACCGCCGACCGGGTCATGACGACCGGGCGAGCCGGCGACGTCGGCGCCGCGGCGACGGCCTCGATCCAGCGCGAGGACGCCCCCGAGGACGAGACGGACGACGACGTCCAGGAGCTGGCGATCCAACGCGCCGCCGACGATGGACAGATCGACGAGGAGGACAAGGTTCTCCTCTAGCGGCTCGAATGGCCCCGGGGGTCAGATCAGCCCCTGGCGGATCGCGTAGGCGACCGCGTGCGTCCGGTTGCGCAGGTCGAGTCGCGACGTCACGTCGTGGATCACGTTCTTCACCGTCCGCTCGGAGAAGAAGAGGCGGCGTCCCACCTCCGCCGTGTCGTGCCCCTCGGCGAGCAGCCGGAGCACCGCGATCTCGCGTTCGGTCAGCCCGGCGAAGGTCAACCCCCGCGGATGCAGGACCTGACGCTGGAGCCGCCCGACCTGGGACAGGAGCCTGCCCAGGAGGTCCGGCGGGAGCGTCCCCTCCCCGGCTGCCGCCGCGCGGATCGCGACCGCGAGGTGGCCGCCGGTCACCTGGCCACGCCGGACGACGCCGCTTACGCCCGCCTCGACCGCCGCCAGCAGGCCGACGTCATCGACCTTGGCGACGAGCAGGACCAGGCGCTCGTGGCCGGCTGCCCGGAGCCCCCGCAGCTCGCGGGTCGTCTCATCGTCGACCTCGTCCGCGACGACCACCACGACGGCGGCCGATGCCGCGGCCGAGTCCGGGACCACGTCGATGCCGGCCTGGTCGCGCAGGTGCGCGGCAAGGCCGGCCCGTGATAGCGGGTCCGTGCTCGCGATCGCCACCGGGATGCGCTCGACCCGGGAGGCCATGGCGGCGGGACGGATGGACATTGGCACGGCGGTCAACATCGATATGCCCCCTTCCCCGTGCGCGGTCTCGACGGCTCCGTGTCGGCGAATGTCGCCCCCGCGACGGCTTCGGCCAAGCGTGCACCCGCGGCGCTTCCGGGCACTTAACGCCGACATAACGGGCGTCTGATCGGGCAGCCAGACCTGCCCGACCGGCGCCTCCCGAACAGCCCGCCGGCCGCTGGCGCTGCCCCCGCGCGACCCCTACACTCCGCCACCATGGGAACACTCGTCAGCCTCGCCTCGAAGGCGCTCGAGGTCGTGCCCGGCTCGGTCGTGTCGTGCACGGTGACCGTCAAGAACACCGGCACGGTCGTCGACCAGTTCACGATCGACGTCCTGGGCGACCCCGGTGCATTCGCGACCGCGGACCCCCCCGCGCTTTCGCTGTTCCCGGGCGCCGAGGGCAGCGCGGTCGTCTCCTTCGCCCCGCCGCGCGCCTCCACGACTCCATCGGGGGACCTGCCCTTCGGGATCCGCGCCCGCTCCCAGGAGGATCCGGCCGGGTCCGCGGTCGAGGAGGGCGTGCTCAGCGTCGCCCCCTTCAGCGACACGTTCGCCGAGCTGGTCCCGCGCTCCTCCCGGGGCAGCCGCGGGGCGACCCACGAGCTGGCGGTCGACAACCGCGGCAACGCCCGCCTCAACGCCTCGATCACCGCGGCGGACCCGGACCAGCTGCTCGGGTTCGACGTGCAGCCGCCCGGCCTGGTGGTGGAGCCCGGCACCGCCGGGTTCGCGAAGGTCCGGGTCCGCCCAGTGGCGCGGTTCTGGCGTGGCCAGCCCAAGACGCGCCCGTTCAAGGTCGCCGTCGTGGGCGACGATGCGCGTCCGATCGTGCTCGACGGCACCATGGTCCAGGAGGCCATCCTGCCACGCTGGCTCGTGCCGGCACTCCTCGCCCTTCTTGGCCTGCTCGTGCTGGCCGCCCTGATATGGGCCCTGTTCCTGCAGCCGGCGATCCAGAGCGCCGCGACCCAGGCGCTGTCCGACGCCGGGTTCACCCCGCGACCGAGCGTCGCGGCGGGAGCCGGCGGAGCAAGCCCGGCGCCCGGTGGCGCATCGCCGTCCCCGGCAGCTTCGGCCGGCACGGGCGCGTCCCCCAGCCCGGCCGCGTCCGCCGGTCCGCCGACACCGACGCCCGCCCCGGTCGGCAACGGCGTGCCGCAGGACGGGCGACTCGCCGCGGATGGGTCGAACCCGTCGACGGCGACCTTCAGCTCGACCTTCTACATGACCGACCTGGTCTTCGCGAACCCCAACGGCCGGGCGGGAACGCTCCAGCTCCTCCGGGATGGGTTCGTCCTGATCACGCTCCGCCTGGAGAACTTCCGCGACCTCGACTTCCACTACGTGACGCCGATCGTGATCCAGAAGGGCCAGAAGCTCGTCTTCACGGCCACCTGCACGTCATCCGGCGCGTGCGACCCGTCCGTCTACTTCGACGGGTTCGTCCGCCCCTGAGGCGGCCGGAGTCCCGGTGCGCCGCATGAACCCGCGCCAGCGCCTCGGCCTGGCGGTCGCGGCCTGGCTCGCGGGCGCCCTTGCCGTGGCGCCCGCGATCGCGGCGGTGACGAGCTCGGGCGGCGCGGCCAACCCGGCCGGCGGTCCTGCCGCGCCGCTGGCGATCTCGCTGGAACCCGGCGACACGGCACGCGTCTCGCTCAACGCGGACGGGTCCCAGCTGCTCCGGACCGCCTCCGACGAGGCCGCGGTCAGCCCCGATGGCCGGTGGGTCACCTATCGCGTCTCGCTCGTCAGCACCGCCGCCGCGTCGACGGGGATCATGCTCGCCGATCGCGCGACGGGGACCACCACCCGGATCTTCCCTGTCGCGCAGCAGCCCAGCCTGAGCCTGCTCGAGGGCCCGGTGCTGTCGGGCGCGGTCGAGGAGCCGAGCGTCTCCGCGGACGGCTCTCTCGTCGCATTCGGCCTGACGAACGCCAACCAGCAGTCCACCATCGTGCTCTGGACCCGGGGCGCGGGGCTGACCCTGCCGCTCAGCGGGACGCTTACCGGGAACGTGCCGGGCCTGGCCAGCCTGCCGTACTCGGCGCTCCACCATCCGCGCCTGTCGGCGGATGGGACCGTCCTGGCGTTCCAGTCGGACGGCTACGCCGACGCGGACACGCCGTTTCCGCCCGGCTTCTACGTGCTGGTCCTGGCAACGGGCTACGTCGAGGCCGTGAGCGCCCTGAGCGGCTCCACGGTCCCGGGACCACCCGGACGGCAGTACGGGTCGCTCGCGGTCTCCGCCGACGGCTCCGTCGTCGCCTTCGCCTCCAGCCAGAACCTGCTGGGGTCCGCCGTCGGGAGCCTGGCCTACGTCCGGGGCGTGCTCCCCGCGATGCAGGTCTGGCGGCGCGACCGGACATCCCGGACCACCACGCTCGTGTCCGCTTCCGGAGGCGTGCCGGCCCCCGCATCGAGCGACCACCCCGCGATGTCACCGGACGGGAGCGTGATCGCGTTCGAGTCGGCCGCCTCGAACTTGGTCCCGGGGGACGGGAACGGGGTGGCGGACATCTTCGCCTGGGCTGCCGCGTCGACCATTCGGCGCGTCTCGGTGGCGCCGGACGGGACCGAGGCCAACGGCCCCAGCGACTGGCCCGCCGTCTCGGCGGACGGGCGCTCGATCGTCTTCGCCTCGTCCGCGACCAACCTGGTCCCGGGCGATTCCAACGGCGTGTCCGACCTCTTCGTGGCGGGCCCGGAGATCGACCGGCTCGCGCGCGTAAGCGTGGGCCTTGGCCCGGCGCAGGCAGACGGCGACAGCCTGCGACCGTCGTTCGCGCTCAATGCCCAGCTCGTCGTCTTCGAGTCGAGCGCCACGAACCTCGTCCCGGCCGACACGAACGGCAACTCGGACATCTTCGTGCGCGATCGTCGCCCGCCCCAGCCGCCGCCAAGCCCGACGCCGACCCCGACGCCGACGCCGAGGCCGGTCGTCAAACCGGCGATCATCGTCGCTCCGAACCCGGTGGACTTCGGGAGCGTGCCGATCGGCACCCTCGGCGTCACGCAGAGCGCGACGATCCTGAGCGTCGGAACGGGCCCGGCGCAGGTCGGCGCCGTGGCGATCGGCGGCCCGAACGCCGGCGACTTCCTGCTCAGCGCAAACCCCTGCACCGGGACGACGCTCGCGCCGGGCGCGTCGTGCGCGCTCCGGGTGCTCTTCATCGGGACGGCGACGGGCACCCGCACCGCGCAGCTCTCCGTCGCGTCCAACGCCGGGCCGCCCGAGCTGGTCCAGCTCATCGCGGCGGTGGGCGTCGGGCTCCTGCGCGTCGACCCGCCGGTCGGCCCGCCGGGCTTCGTCACGATCGCGACCGGGGAGGGCTTCCCGGCCAACGCGCCGGTGACCCTGACCTGGTCGGTCGGGATCACGCCGACCCCCCTCGCGCCGCTCTTCACCGATGCGACCGGTGCGTTCACGGCCCAGGTGCTCGTGCTGCCGGGCGACATCGTGGGGCCCCGCAAGCTGCGCGCGGTGGTCACCCTGTCGGGCGTCCCGGCGACGCCCGCGACGGCCCCGTTCCTGGTGGTCGCCGGCACGGCTGTGCCGCCGGTGAGCGGCCTGATCCAGGTCTTCCGCGACTCGCTGGGCCAGCCGATCATCCTGCGCCGGTGAGCGCGCCCGGCTGCGCCTCGCCCCGAGCCGCGGCGTGGGCTACGCTTCGGGGGACACGCAACCGATGGAGGCGAACGCGAGCGGGATGATCTGCCCGAAATGCGGCACCCAGAACGCCGCGGGAGACGCCTTCTGCGGCGGATGCGGCGCGTTCCTCGAGTTCGCCGCCGAGGAAGCCGGCGCCCCCGGGGCGGCCGCGCCGGACGCTGCGCAGGCACCGCCCGGCCCGAGCGTCGCTGTGGCGCGGCCGGGAGCATCCCCCGCGCCCGGCGGCGTTCCGGCCTCCCAGCTCCCGGCTCCGGCTGCGTCTGCGTCGCCGGCATCCGCGCCGCCGCCGGTCCCCTCGGCGGCGCCGTCGCTGACCACGACGGGCCCCACCTGTCCGGTCTGCGGCCGCGCCAACCCGGCCGGGCGCACGTTCTGCATCTCGTGCGGCGAGCGCCTGCCCGTCCAGGACCGCGCAGCCCCGGCCGCCTCCGCGCGGCCAACCGCGCCGGCGCGGACCGCTGTGCCCGGCCCGGTGGTCACGGCCCCCGCCGTCACGCCGCATGCCGCCCCGACGGCCGCCCCCACGGCCGGCCCCATCACCTCGGCGGGCGCCGTCGCGCCGGCCACGGCGGGGCGGCCGACAC
>CAZKXK010000024.1:9584-16232 GCA_964556585.1 uncultured Anaerolineaceae bacterium | reverse complement strand
GCGGCCTCGGCAGCGGCCACCGGGTCCGCCGCGTTGCGAGACGACGCGCGGCCGCCCCGGCGCCTGCCCCTCGTCGCGCTGGGGTATCTCGCGGCGGCCGTCGTGGGGGCGCTGCTCCTGGGCGGAAGCCTCGTCGCGGTCGGCGGCGTCGGCCGGGCCGTCCCGTCGCCGTCGCCGTCGCCGACGCCGCCCCCGAACGTCGCGAACGGACCGTCGCTCGGAACGTCCGCCGCTCCCGTGACCATCGAGATCTGGGCGGACTACCAATGCCCGTACTGCCGCCTGGAGGCGATGGTCTTCGGCGGCTCCATGGAGCGGGCCTACGTGCTCCCCGGCACGGCCCGGATCGTCTACCACGACTTCGCGTTCCTGGGCACGGAGTCCGTCGACGCCGCCGTCGCTGCCCGCTGCGCGGGTCGCCAGGACCCGGGTGCCTACTGGCGCTACCACGACCTGCTGTTCGCGTCGCAACAGGGCGAGAACCAGGGCGCGTTCAGCCGGGCCAACCTCGTCACCCTGGCCGGGATCGCATCGCTCGACGCGACGGCGTTCACCGCCTGCCTGGACGATCCGACTGTCCCGAAGGCGGTTGCCGACGAGACGTCCCAGGGACGCGCGCTCGGCATCGCGTCCACCCCGACCCTGCGCATCACCGGCCCCGGCGGGACGCGAATGCTGACCGGCTTCAGCCAGAGCTGGGCAGCCATCCGCGACGCGGTCACGGCCGTGGAGTCCGCGCCGGCCCCCGCCAGCCCCGGGCCAGGTGGCAGCCACACCCCCGCCTCGTCGGGGGCGCCGGCGGCGACACCGTAGCCGCTCAGCTGGGTGCTGCCAGGTCCCGTCGCGGGAAGATCCACCCGGCCCAGCCGACGGCCACCGCGAAGATGGCGCCCAGCACGAGCAGGTCCAGCGGGTCGAGGGTACCGGCCAGAATCCGCGTCGGCTCGAAGTAGCGGAAGGGCGAGATCGGCAGCAGCCACGCCGCGTTCGGCCAGAGCGTCCCGAGGAAGTTGATCGCGTACCCGACGATCGTCACGCCCAGCGCGATCCCCATCGCCGGCGCAGCCCGGTCGAAGCTGACGGACGCCGCCAGCGCGACGGCTCCCAGTGCCCCGAAGAGGGCCACCCCGTTGAGCCAGCACAGCGCCAGGTCGGCCGCCCGCAGATCGGCGGCCACGCCGAACAGCACCGCACCCGCCAGGATGCCCGCCAGGACGGCCACCTCCGCCAGGGCCGCGAAGAGGAGCGTCGCGGCCAGCAGCGTGAGGTACAGGACCCGGCGCTCCAGCGGACGCGCCAGCAGCACCTCCAGGGTGCCCCGCTGGCGTTCGCCCGCCACCGCCCCCGCCGCGAACCCGATCACCGGGATCGCGACGAGCGCGAGGGCGATCGGGTGGACCAGCCCGAGCGCGACCGTTCCCGAGATGCTGAAGACGTCGCCGCCGGTGAAGCGCGACATGACGTCGAAGATGTTCGCGAAGGCGGGGCTGCGGGCAAGCGCTCCCATCTCGTTCCCGAACGTGGCGTAGACCACCGGGAGCAGGAACCCCCAGATCGCGAGCGCGATCATCACGAGCAGCAGGCGGGCGCGCTGGGCCGCCCAGGTCCGCCGGAAGAGGTTGCCGCTCACCGCGCCGGCTCGTCGTACAGCTCGAGGAAGGCATCCTCCAGGCGGGCCGGCTCGATCGTGAGGTCGGCCAGGGGCATCCCTTCGAGCAGGTGCAGGAGCGGCCGCACGTCGCCGTCGAGCCCGAACGCCAGCCGATCGTCCCGGGCCTCGAGCGACGACACGCCCGGCAGCGCGGCGAGCGCGGCGGCGAGCCCGGGCGCCGGCGCGTCCAGGCGCGCTTCGACCTGCCGTCGGCGGTGGGCCACGAGGGCGCCGACGCGCTCGAGCGCCACCAGCCGGCCGGTCCGGATGATCGCGACCCGGTCGCAGACGCGTTCCACTTCCGACAGCACGTGGGAGCTGAAGAAGACGGTCCGGCCCGCCGCCCTGCGCTGGTCCAGGATCGCGTAGAAGGCTCGCTGCATGAGCGGGTCCAGGCCCTCGGATGGCTCGTCGAGGATCGCCAGCTCCGGGTCGTGCTGGAGTGCCTGGACGATCCCGATCTTCTGTCGCATCCCGCGCGAGTAGTCGCGGATTGGGCGCCCCAGATCCCGCGCCGACAGCTCCAGGCGCTCCACCAGGTCGGCGCGCAGGATCGGCGGGCGGACGTAGAACCCGGCCAGGTAGTCGAGGAGCTGGGTCCCGGTGAGGCTGTCGTAGAGGGCGATGCCGCCAGGCAGGTAGCCGACCCGGCCCCGCAGGCGTGCGCCGGCCGTCGAGACGTCGAGCCCGAAGACGCGTGCCGTGCCCGCCGTCGGGTGGAGGAAGCCGAGGAGCAGGCGGATCGCGGTGCTCTTGCCGGCCCCGTTCGGGCCCAGGAAGCCGAAGATCTCGCCGGCCCGAACCGTGATCGTCAGGTCGTCGAGCGCCCGGATAAGCGGCGGCCCTGGCCGCCGGCGCGGCGAGGGCCACCTCGACCCGAAGTGCTTGGTCAGGCCATCCGTCTCGATCGCGTCCACGTCACGCCACGGTACAGGAGTGGCTCGAACCCGCCGCGGAGCGACCGGGGCTGGCAGAGCCCTGGCCCGCGAGGCCGGCTGCTCCGTGTTCGCGGCGCGTCAGCGACCAGCCCGGTGCCGGGCCAGGGCGTCCAGCACGACCGCGAACGTGCCGGGTGTGGCGGGCTGGACGTCGAGCTGGACGTGGGCAACCCCGAGCGCCGCGTACGCGTCCAGGGCGGCCGCGATCGCCGCCGGCTCGACGCGAAGGGCAGCGGGCGCGCCGGGCCGCCCCCAGGCCTCGTCCGATTCCTTGACCGTGACACCCACCGTGATGCCCAGCGTGGATGGCTCGCGGCCGGCCGCCGCGCACGCGCCGCGCATGGCGTCGATGCGCCCGGCGAGCCGCTCGTCGGGTGTCCCGAACCAGGCCGTGTTCCAGAGGTCCGCGTGCTCGGCGGTCAGGCCCAGCATCAGCTCCCCGCGCGCGGCGACCATGATCGGCGGGCCGGCGGGCCGTGGACCGCGGGGCAGGATCCGGCAATCGACGGCCCGGTGATACGTGCCGTCGTACGTGACACGACCTTCGCGGAGGAGCGGCCCGATGATCCGAAGCGCCTC
Organism: uncultured Anaerolineaceae bacterium; assembly: GCA_964556585.1. Taxonomy (GTDB): domain Bacteria; phylum Chloroflexota; class Limnocylindria; order Limnocylindrales; family CSP1-4; genus CTSoil-043. The sequence continues at coordinate 13,064 of CAZKXK010000024.1, read as the reverse complement.
CGCAAAGCGCGACACGCGGTGGTCGAACGGGTAGCCGAAGGCCGTGTACTCCGGCTCGTGCCAGCCGCACCCGAGGCCCAGGATCAGGCGGCCGTTCGAGATCGCGTCGAGCGTGGTGGCCATCTTCGCCAGGAGGGCCGGATTGCGGAAGCTGGTCGCGAGCACGAGCGTGCCGATCTCGACGCGTTCCGTCGCGACGGCAACGGCGGTCAGGGCCGTCCACGCCTCGTGGATGCCGGTCGCCTGCTCGCCCTCCCCGAAGAAGAAGTGGTCGTAGATCCAGAGCGAGTCGATCCCGCCGGCCTCCGCCTGGAGGGCCAGGTCGCGAATCGCCGGCCACTCCGGCGTCCCCGAGCCGTCGTCGTCACTGAGCGGGAGCAGCAGCCCAACCTTCATGCGCCCAACCTTCATGCGCCGAAGCGTACCCGGGCCTCCCGAAGCGCGTTCGCCAGCGCCACGTAGTCCCCGACATCGTTGTGGAGGTGGGCGGAGACCCGCACGAGGCGGTGGCGTCGCTCGCGGCGAGCTGGGTCGCGGGGCCACGCCACGAGCGGGACCTCGATCCCCGCGACATCCCGGAGCCACGCCTGCAGCGGGTCCTCCGCGACCGCCGATCCAGGCGGCGGCCCGAACCCGGGCGGAAGCTCCACGGCGGCCATCGCACCGAGCATCGCCTCGGGCGCGATGGGCGTCCCGCCGATCGCGCGGACAAGGATCTCCCGGGCCGTTCGAGCCAGCGCGGTGTTGCGGGCCATCACCGCGGGCCAGCCACCGTCCAGCATGCCGCCGACCTCCGCCAACGCGGCCGGGGTCGCAAGGAACGGCGTCGGGTCCAGGGTCCCGGTCCAGTCGAACGCGCGCCGGAACGGCGAGGGTGTCGGCCGCGGATCGTTGGCGGCATGGCTCACCGCGAGCGGCCGGGTCCCGGCCTGGAGGTCCCGCCGGACGTGGAGGAACGCCGCGCCCTTCGGAGCGCAGCACCACTTGTGGAGGTTCCCGACGTACCAGCTGGCTCCCAGGGTCTCGATCCGGAGCGGGACCATGCCCGGGGCATGGGCACCGTCGACGAGGACGGCGACGCCCCGCGCCTCCAGCACCGGCACGAGGCGCTCGACCGGGAAGACGAGCGCCGTTGGGCTGGTCACGTGGCTGAGCAGCGCCAGGCGCGTCCGCGCCGTCACCGCCGCGAGCACGCGTTCCACGACGGCGTCCGGGCCGGCGACGGGAAGCGGGACGTGGACCATCACGACCCGGGCGCCGCTGTCGAGCGCGGCAACGCGCAGCGCGTTGAGCGCCGCGTTGTACTCGTGGTCGGTGGCAAGCAGCTCGTCGCCGGGGCCAAGGCGCAGCGAGCCGAGCACGGTCGCGATGCCGGACGTGGCATTCGGGACGAACGCGAGGTCGTCCGGGTCGGCACCCACGAAGGCGCCCACGGCCGCCCGCGCCGCGGCCAGCCGGTCCTCCAGCCCGCGCGCCAGGAAGGCCACCGGGTTCGACTCCATGGCCGCGCGGAGGTCCTGCTGCGCGGCCAGGACGCCGCGCGGGCACGCACCGAACGACCCGTGGTTCAGGAAGACGAGGTCCGGGTCCAGCGCCCAGCGCACGGCCAGCGGGGCACGCGGCGGGCGCGCCGGCCACGGCGTGGCGATCGAATCCGGCAGCCCGGCGAACGGCTCCCGCGCGCCGCTCATGCCGCCGCCGCCGTCCCCGGGCGCGGGACGCGGGCGCGACGGAGGTTCGGCACGAGCGCGAAGATCCCGCTCACCGCGAGGAGCAGGGCGCCCATGATCACCAGGGTGGCGCCTCCGTTCGTCAGGTCGATGAGCGCGCCGCCCGCGAACGACCCGATCGGCATCAGCCCGACGGAGATCGTGCGCGCGGTGCTCCCGATGCGGCCGAGCATGGCGTCCGGCGAAAGTGCCGTCCGGAGCGTGATGTACCCGATCAGGACCACCGCCTGCGTCGTCCCGGCCAGGAGGGCGCCCACGACGAGCACGGCGACGGGCGCGCCGATCGTGAGCGTCAGCAGGATGACCCCGGTCACGACGGTGCCGATGAGCATGGCGCGGCCGACCGCCACGGGGGCCCGGCGGCCGGCTGCCAGTGAGCCGAGCAGCGACCCGACGCCGAAGGCGGACAGGATGATGCCGAGCACGTCGGCCGGCAGGCCCCGGTCCCGCGTCACGTAGTACGTGAGCGCCGTGGCCAGCGCCGCGGTGACGACCTGGGAGCTGGCCCAGAAGAGGACCACCGCGCGCAGGGTCGGGTGGGCCGCCACGTACCGGACGCCCTCGCGAATGTCCGACAGGAGGTGCGGCTGCTCGGCGCGCGGCGTCGGCCGCAGCGGGCGGCGGACCAGGAGGAGCGCGCCGGAAGAGAACACGAACGTGACCGCATCGATCGCGATCGCCGAGGCCGGCCCGAGGGCCGCCGAGAGGACTCCGGCAAGAGCCGGGCCGGCGATCCAGCCCACGTTGAAGAAGGTCTCGAAGATCGCGTTGGCCCGCGCGATCTGGGGCCGGCCAACCAGGCCGGGCACGGCCGCGGTGTAGGCCGCCAGCCACAGCACGCGCAGGACGTTCAGGGGGAAGGTGATGAGCAGGATCACCGCCATCGTCGGCCCACCGAGCCAGTACGTGAGCGGTATCGCAAGGGTGATCACGGCGCGGCCCAGGTCCGCCACGAACATCATCCGGCGGCGGTCCCAGCGATCGGCGTACGCTCCGGCCGGAAGCCCGACAACGAGGTCCGGGAGCGTCGAGAGCGCCCCCACGATCCCCATCGCGAAGCCTGAGCCCGTGAGCGCCAGGACGAGCAGCGGGAGCGCCGTGTTCGTGATGGCGTCGCCGAACGAGCTGACACCCTGCCCCACCAGGACCACCTTGAAGTCCCGGTTGCGCGCCAGCGGCTCGAGGGCGGCCTGGGCCGTGTCGGGTTCGGCCGTCATGAGTGTCGGCATGGGCCGCGCGATCGTACGACCTCCGGACCGGGGCCGGGGCCCAGCGCCGCACGGCCGGCGCCGCACGGCCCGCGCTCCACGTGCGCCGAGCGCCCTGCCCCGGAACGCGCGATCCTGCGCGAGATGAACGAGCACGGAGGACGACCCGGCCGCGCCCCGGGGCGCGCACTCGTTGGCGCGGTCGGCCGCGACCCCAGTGGCGACCCCGGCCGTCCCGCGCGCCGTGGCCGGCCCGGCCCGCCGGTCCTGCCCGGTGACGACCCGGCGTCGATCGCGATCGCCGCGGAACGGCTGCGCGCCGGTGGCCTGGTCGTGTTCCCCACCGAGACGGTCTACGGGCTCGGGGCCAACGCGCTCGACGCCCGCGCGGTCGCCCGCATCTTCGCCGCCAAGGATCGCCCGGCGTTCGACCCGCTGATCGTTCACCTGGCGGACGCGTCCTCGGTCGGGACGTACGCGACCGAGGAGGATGCGGGCGATCCCCTGGTCGCGCGGCTCGCGGCACGGTTCTGGGCGGGCCC
>CAZKXK010000024.1:0-9574 GCA_964556585.1 uncultured Anaerolineaceae bacterium | reverse complement strand
GCTGCGGAAGCGGGCCATCATCCCGGGCATCGTCACGGCCGGGCTCGGGACCGTGGGCCTGCGGGTGCCGGACCACCCCGTCGCGCGCGCGCTGATCCGGGCCGCGGGCGTCCCGCTCGCGGCTCCCTCCGCCAACCGGTTCGGGCATCTCTCCCCGACGCGCGCGGCGCACGTCGTGGCAGGGCTGGGCGCGCGGGTGGACCTCGTGCTCGACGGCGGGCCCTGCTCGGTGGGCGTCGAGTCCACGGTGATCCTGCTGGCGGCGGGCCGCGCGGCGCTCCTGCGGCCGGGGGGTCTCGCCCTCGAGGCGATCGAGGCCGAGATCGGCCCCCTGGAGATCCTCGACGACGGAGCCCCCGGCACGGCGGAGCTGGCTCCCGGCCGCACGGGCGCGCACTATGCGCCGCGGGTGCCGCTCCGGATCGCCGATCCGCGCGACCCGGGCGCGGCGCCCGTGTTCGTGGTCGCGCCCGGCGAGCGCGTCGGCCTGCTTGCCGCGTCGCAGGCCGGACGGGAGCTCGCCGAGGCAGCCGGCGGCCCGTTCGTGGCGACCGAGGTCCTCGACGCGGGCGGCGACCTCGTCGGCGCGGCAGCCCGCCTGTTCGAGGCGCTGCACGCGCTCCAGGAGGCCGGCCTGGCGAGGATCATCGCCGAGCCGGTCCCCGAGGTGGGCCTCGGCCGGGCGGTGATGGACCGCCTGCGCCGGGCGGCGCGCGACGTCCCGGCAGGTCAGTAGAGGAACGGCACCAGCTTGCGGACCCGGGCGCGGTAGGCCGCATACCCGGGGTAGGCGGCCAGGAGCCACGCCTCTTCGCGCCGGGCCTTGAGATCGAAGAAGCAGCCGAGAAGCGCGGCGGCGAGCAGGGCCAGCGGGCTGGCGGTCGCCAGGCCCCATCCGAGCCCGGCCGTCACGATCGCGGTGTAGATCGGGTGGCGGACCACGCCATAGACGCCCGAGTCGATCAGCCGGCCGCCCTCGACGGGTCGCGGCACCGCCGTCAGGTTCTCGCGGAGCCCAACCAGGCCGAGCAGGGCGCCGACCACGCCGAGCGCGATCAGGGCGGCCCCCGCCACCCAGCCGGCCGTCCGCCACGGGTCTCCCCACGCGGGCCCGAGCAGGCCGGCGACCCACACGCCGACGAAAAAGACGCCCTGGAGCACGACCCAGCCCTCGCCCCGCGGCCCGAGCGAGGGAAGCCGTGCTCCGTCCATGCGATTCCCTCCTCGTGAAGATGCGAGGCCATCGTACGCGGCCGCCGGCGTGGCGGGGTCAGAGGAGGTCGCGCGGCACCGCCAGCTCCCAGGTCCGTTCGAAGACCGGCTCGCCGTCCTCCGCGACGGCCAGCGCCACGTGGAGCCGGATCGCCTCGCAGTCCGATTCGAGCGCCAGGCTGGCATCCGCGACGACCTCCGGGCCGTGGGGGTACGCCAGCCGGTAGCGGATGCTCCCCGCGGCCCGGCAGTCCGCGAACGTGTCCGCCACCGTCAGCCGGTAGCGCGCGTCGGCCGCGAACACGAGCCCGTCACGATCCGGGAAGCGGTCGCCGCCGCCGGATTCACAGACGAGCGACGTCGTCCCGGCCACGCCGTCACGCTCGATCCGCCACGCCGCGGGGAGCCCCGGAGTGGCCTCGCTGAGCGGCGGATCGAAGGCGGGCAGACCCAGGTCCGGCCCAGCGTGGGATGACCACCCGGCCGCCGTCGGCAGGCGGAGCGCGGACGGGCGGGCCGGGTCGTGGTGGAGCGTGAGCACGACCGGCGTTGGCGTCGGCCACGCGATCGGGAACGCCGCTCCGGCGACCGCCACCCGCAGGCGATGACCGGCCGGGATCCGGGCTCCGGCCACCGAAAGGGGCAGGTCCAGCGCGACGGGCGTGCCTGGGATCAGGGGAACTGGAGTCTCGGCGGAGGGGTCCAGGCGGGTCAGGTTGCGCACTGCCCGGGCGATGAGCGCGGAGCGCCCGTCCGGGGCCACGGCCTCGAGACGCACGGCGACCTGCGCGACGGGCCGATCGGCCGAAAGCCAGAGCCGCGCACGCGCAACCCCGGCGACTAGGACCGGCCGCTCGAGGGGAAGCGACGTGAACAGGAGGGAGCGCGCGTCATCGGCGCGCTGGTCGCCGGGCAGCCCCTGCGGCGGGTAGCCGTACCCGCACCAGAACGGCGCAGCCAGCCCGACGTCGGGCGGACCGGCCCAGCTGGACACCGCGGCGTCGTCGGCCGCGGCGGGGTCACCCGCCAGCGAGCCGAGGCCGGCCGCACCGTCGCCCTGGAGGTAGAGCGCCGGCGGTGCGGCCACCCGGTGCGGCGGCGGCCAGTGCGCGATGTGCCACCAGTGTCCCGGCAGCTCGGCCGGGAACTCGACCGTGCCCGGCGGGTCGACAACGTAGAGCGAGAGCATCGGCTCGTCCCCGGGGGCTGCTGCTTCGTCCTTCAGCCAGCGGTCCCACCAGCTGAGCATCAGGCCCACGCCGTCGATCGAGGGCCCCGGTGAGCCGTCATGGGGCCAGGCGTGTCCCCATGGCCCGATCACCCCGCGGCGGGGTGCCCGCACATGCTCCAGCACCTCGAGCACGGCATCGCGGTACCCGTCGTTGAGGCCCCCGATGGCGAGCACCGATGCCTGGATCGCGGCCCAGTCCTCCCCCACGGACGCGGCGCGCCAGAACGGGTCGCGGCGCTGGTGGCGCAGCCAGTCGAGCGGCCACTGCGGGGTCGCCTCCAGGCGCCGAAGCCACTCCTCGCGCCAGCTGGGCCCGAAGCGTTCCGGGTCGGGCGGCAGCGCGTTCTCGCCGACCATCTCCGCGGGCCAGTAGACGCTCTCGCCGACGTGGAGCGTCCCGCCGACGTAATGGACGTCCAGGTTGTAGCGGTCGTGGCTGAAGTGGACCGGGATGATCGCGCGGAGCGCGGGCGGCCGCCTGGCGGCAGCCTGGAGCGCCGAGAAGCCGCCCCAGCTGATCCCGAACATGCCCACCCTGCCGGTGCTCCAGTCCCGCGTGGCCAGCCAGTCGATGACCGCCAGGTTGTCGAGGACCTCGCGCTCGGGGTACTCGCCGGCCGCGGTGCCCTCGGAGCTGCCCGTGCCGCGCACGTCGAGCCGGCAGCTGACGTAGCCGGCCGCGGCGAACGCGCCGTGGAGCGGCCAGTCGCGCGACAGCGTCCAGTCGTCCTTGCGGTACGGGATCGACTCCAGGACGGCGGGGAATGGGCCGGGCGCATCCGGCACGTACAGCGTCGCCGCGAGCCGGATCCCGTCGTCCATCGGGATCTGCACCTGCTCCGTGCGGACGGGAAACCCGGTGGCCTTCCCGGCCAGCCGGTACCGGCGAATCCCGGCCCCGGGATGGGAGGTCTCCGGCATGGCACGCCTCCGGTGCGGCAGGGACCCGGCCGCCAGGGCCGCGCCGGGCCGCTTCCTGCGCCGTAGAGTCTAGGGACCATGGCCATCCCCCTGTTCCGCCCATTCCCGCCACCGGAGCCGCCGCTGACCGACAGGACCGTGATCCTGCGGCTGCCGCGGGAGGCGGACGCCCCCGCGATCGCCGCGGCATGTGGCGATCCGGAGATCGCGCGCTGGATCCCGGTCCCGGTCCCGTATGACCTCGGGGACGCGCGCGCGTTCGTGGCCTCGGCCGGCGCGGGCTGGGCCAGCGGCCGCGAGCCGACGTTCGTCATCGCCGACGCGACGAGCCGGGCGCTCGTCGGCGCGATCGCCGTCCATCGACACCCGGACGAGCCGGGCAAGTCGGCGGTCGGCTACTGGCTGGCGCCGGGAGCCCGCGGTCGGGGCCTGGCGACCCGCGCCGTCCGGCTCGTGGTCGGATGGGCGTTCGCTCTCGAGCCGGACCTGGTCCGGATGGAGCTGCTCACCCTGGTGGGCAACGAAGCCTCGGGCCGCGTGGCGCTGCGGTCGGGGTTCGTGCGGGAGGGCGTCCTGCGACGCTACCTGCCGTTCCGCGATCGCCTGGTGGACGCCGTGATGTTCGCCCGTCTCCGGGACGACGAGGGGGCCTGACCGGGAGGATCCCGTGCGCGGCGACCCGGCGGGCCCGCTGCCCGAGCTCTCCTGCCTAGGCAGCCAGGCCGATCGCGATCACCACCGCGAAGGCGAGCACCATGGCGTTCCCGGCGATGCCGACGGCGAGCCGCAGGCGGGGCGACAGGCGGCGGCGGAGCGTGGCGCTCCCGCCGGCAAGCAGCATCTGCCAGGAGAGGGACGCGAGGAACGCGCCCGCCACGAAGGCAGCCTTCTGGGCCGCGTCGGTCCCGGTCCTGCCGAGCCCGAGGATGAGCGCGGCGAAGTAGGTGATCGTCAGCGGGTTCAGGAGCGTGATCCCGAGGAAGCCCGCGTACGTCCGCCGAATCGACCGCCCCGCGCCCGTCGACGGACCCGGACCGGAGGGCGCGAGGTCGCGCGGTCCGGACGGCCCCGACCAGGCGGCGGCGCCGGTGGTGGCGCGGGCCACCGACCGGAACCCGTGCAGCGCGAGCGCCGCGAGGACGACGACCGCGACTGCGCGGAGCGGCCGCTCCCAGGGTGCCAGCACGCCGGCGAGCGCGGCGACGAAGAGGGCGGCGACGGCAGCGTAGATCCCGTCCGCGGAGGCCGCCCCGGCGCCGGCGGCGGCAGCGGCGCGTCCCCCGGACCGGATGCCGGTCTCCATGATCAGCACGGCGACGGCGCCGACCGGGATCGCGATGCCGTAGCCTGCCGCGAGCCCGGCGAGCAACGCGGCGATCATCACGCCCCGGACGGGGAGGCTCCGGCCGGGACCCGCCGGGATCCCGCCGGAGGTGGTCCCGCCAGCAGCTCCTCGATCGCGTGACGAACGCCGGCGATCGCGTGAAGGCGCCCGCGCGCCACCGCCACGGAGACCGTCGCGCGGCTGACGCCGAGCGATACGGCCACGTCCACCTGGCGTGCACCGTCCACCAGGATCAGGCTGGCGATCTCCGCCTGGCGCGCGGTCAGGTCATCGAGGAGAGCGCCGAGCGCGACGCCGAGGTCCGCCAGCAGGGCATCGCGCCACGGATCGCCCGTCGCGAAGCCAATGTCGTGCCCATCCTCCCGGGCACGCCGCAGGGCGAGCGCGGCCCGCGCTTCGGCCGAGGGGTCGTCGCGGCCGGCGCCGATCCCCCACCGAATGGGCAAGCCGGCGCGCTCGAGGCGGGACGCCAGGACGTGATCCAGCACGGCAGGGCCCGACGAGCACGCGGGAGCAGGCTCCCCGATCGCCGCGAGCCGGATGCCGTCCACGCGGCAAGGCTACGGGAAGGCTGCGTTAGCCGTCAACGGCTGACACGTCGTCTGCCGGGCCGAACCCGCGGCGGCTACGATGGACGGCGCACTGCGCCCCGCTGCCCTCGGGGGATCCCGCCCATGACCCGACCGATCGAACCCCGCATCGTCCGCGCGCCCCCCACCCCCGGCCCGGGGGCGTGACCGGCTCGCTGCGCCGCTACGCGCGGAGCTTCACCGGCTTCGAGCGAGACGCCCGCATCTTCCTCCTGGCGACGCTGGTCTACGGCGTCATGCTCAGCCTCTGGTGGGTCGACTTCAACCTCTACCTCGCCGCGCTCGGCTTCGACAACGCGTTCATCGGGATCGTGGGCACGGCATCGGCGGCGGCCGCGGCGCTCGCCGCGTTCCCGGCCAGCCTGCTCTCCGATCGGATCGGACGCCGGCTCGTGCTCGTCCTGGCGACGGGCGTGTCGGCGGTCGGGATCGTCGGCCTGCTCATCGTGGGGTCCTCGGTCGCCGTGATCGCCTGCGCCGCGCTCATCGGCGCCGCCAACCAGGCCTTCTTCGTGGTCCAGTCGCCGTTCATGACCGAGCACAGCCGCGCCGAGCACCGGAGCGAGCTGTTCTCGCTCCAGGGCGCGATCTCCACCGGGGTCAACGTGGTGGCGGCGCTGGCGGGCGGCGCCATCGCGGCCGTGGTTGCCGGCCTGGGCGGCTTCTCGACCGGTGACCCGCGGGCCTACCGCGTCCTGCTGATCCTGATGCTGGTCGCGGCGCTGGCCTCGACGACCGTCCTGTGGGCGGTGGGCGATGACCGGCCCCGGGCGCGCCGACGCGACTGGCGGACGCTCGAAGGGCGGCCCGGCAGTCCCTGGGTCGGCGAGCCGCTGGCCGCGCGGCCGGACCGCACCCGGCGCCGCGGGACGTTCCGGATCGGCATGCCGCGGATCTCCGACCGCGCCACGTTCGTGCGCCTGATCCTGCCCGGCTTCCTGATCTCGCTCGGAGCCGGCCAGGTGATCCCGTTCCTCAACGTGTTCGTGCAGCGGAAGTTCGGGCTCGACCTCGAGTCGCTCAACGCGGTGTTCGCGCTCACCAGCCTCGGGACCACCCTGGCGATCCTGTTCCAGCCCGCCCTGGCGCGGCGGGTCGGCAAGATCGGCTCGGTGGTGCTCGTCCAGGGCGTCAGCATCCCGTTCCTCGCGGTTCTCGGGTTCAGCCCCATCCTGTGGAGCGTCATCGGCGCGATGGCGATCCGCAACTCGCTCATGAATGCCGGCAACCCGATCTTCAACGCGTTCGCGATGGAGCGGCTCCGGCCGGGCGAACGCGCCACCTACGCCGCCGCCGCAAGCGTCGCATGGTCGCTCGGCTGGGTGATCGCCGGGCCGTGGTACAGCCTCCTGCAGGCGACCCTCGGCTTCAGCGCCGGGTATGCGGTCAACTTCGTGACGATCATCATCCTGTACACGATCGGCACGTTCCTCGTCTGGTGGTGGTTCCACGATGCCGAGGCCCGACCGGGCCGCGACCGCCCGGCGGTTCGCCCCTGATCCGGAAGAAGTGGTGGACGGTCGGGCGGCGCTCCGCCAGGCGGGCCACCCGGCAACCGGGCACCAGGCCAGCGGGCCACCCGGCAACCGGGCACCAGGCCAGCGGGCCACCCGGCGTTCGCCCCATCGGTCCGCCCGACCCGATCCCGACCGGCTATCCTCCAACCCATGGCCGAGCCCTCCCCCGCGCACGCGAAGTCGGGCATTCCCCGCAACCCGGGACGCAGCGAGCTGGGGATGACGGCGAGCCTGCTGTTCCCGTCCCGGGAGATCGTGGACCGCTTCTACGTGCCGCTCATCTACACGGCCTGCCGGACGTGCTACTCGGAGCTCGAGCCGGCGGAGATCTTCCGGCGCGCGGAGGCCGGCGAGATCGATCGCGCGAAGATGCAGCGGCTGATCAGCGGCGTGATCGAGTCCGGGCACGGCAGCACGATCGAGCACGTGGTCTTCACCTTCGGGATCAGCGGGGTCAGCCGGACGCTCTCCCACCAGCTGGTCCGCCACCGCGCCGGCGTGGCATTCGACCAGCAGAGCCAGCGCTACGTGACGTTCACCCGGGCCGCAACGATGCTGCCCGGGACGCTCGCCGAGGCGGACCCCGACCTTCGCGCACGGTACGAGGCGCAGGTCGGCGGCGCGCTGGAGCTGTACGGCGACCTCGTCGCGGCCGGCATCCCGGGCGAGGACGCCCGCTTCGTGTTCCCCAACGCGACCCGCACCAACCTGGTCATGACCGCCAACCTGCGGGCGCTCATCCACATGTCCGGCCTGCGGCTCTGCACGATGGCGCAGTGGGAGATCCGGCGCCTGTTCCAGCTGATCCGCCACGAGGTCTTCGCGGTGAGCCCGTTCCTGGGAAGCTTCCTGGCACCCAAGTGCGTCCCGCTCGGCTACTGCGACGAGATGGGCAACCGCGACGAGCACTGTCCGATCCGCCCGCATCGCGACTCCGTGCTGGGCGCCTGGGCGGAGAAGGCCCGGACGGCGCGGGCGGGCGGCCGCGACCTGCCCGTCGTCGACGCCTGACCCGGCTCGCATGGACGCCCGACCCGGCATGGCGATTCATCTCCGTTTCGACCGCATCCCGCCGGGAGCGCAGGTCGAGTCGGAGCGCACCGGGATGGAGACGGTCGTCTACCTGGCGGCGGGCGAGGTGGCCTTCGAGCACGGCCCGGGCCTGAGCCGCCGAGTGGTCGTGCGCGCCGGGGACGTCCTGTACCAGGCCCCGTTCGACGAGCACGTCGTGCGCAACGACGGGGCGATCGACGCGCTCGCGCTCATCGCGTCCGTCGAGGTCGACCCGGACCGCCCGGTGGACGACCAGCCGTGGTGGCGAACACGATCGGACGAGCCGGTCAGGCGCCGCGAACGGGCGCGCGAGATCGCGGCGCCCGGCCTCCGGCACCGGGTGCTCGTCGAGCCCGGCGACTTCGGGACGCGGAGCTTCAGCGTCGCCGAGATCGAGCTGGACCCGGGCGCCACCACCGGCTGGCACCGCCACCTCGCGTCGGAGCACGTGGTCGTCGTCCTCGAGGGCCGCGGGATGGTCCGGATCGGGTCGCTGGAGGAGACGCTGGAGCCGCTCAAGGGCGTCCGAATGGAGATGGGCCTTCCCCACGCGATCGCGAACACGGGGCGGACCCGGCTGCGCTACTACCTGTGCGCCACGCCGGCTGCCGATCCGCTCACCGACCGGGAGAACCTGGACCCGCCGACCTGACCCCGCGCCGGCAGCGCCCGTGCGCTGGGTCCCCGCGGGCGTCGAGGCCCGCCGAGGCGCCGTTGGAGCAGTGCGGCGGCGCCGGGTTCAGCGAGGCCCGCCGAGGACACGGAAGCGCCCAGAGGAACCGCATCCGAGGAAGCAGCCTTGATGCAATCGCGGCGCGTCCTGGGAGGGAGAGCAACCGGGATTGCTCCCGATCACCTCGCCGGGACCTCTTGATGCAATCGCGGGGTCTTCGGCTGTCGCGGCCCCTCCGGGCAGGGACATGATCGCCCGCCAGGGCGGCCGCGGCAACCCGGTTATCCACGAGATTCGGCGTGGCCGGGACTGCCCGATCCACCGTTTGGGCGGTCGTGTGGACAGCCTGTGGACGACCGCGCCGCTTCAGGCGGGCCGCGCCGGCACCGAGACGACGACCGTCCCCGCGACCCGGTCGTGGAGCCCCCGGCGCAGCGGATCCACGACCGTCGAGACGAGGAGGACCAGGAACCAGGAACCGTTCAGCACGAGGAGGACGTCGATGTCGAGCGCCCCGCTCGCGGCGAGCGCGCCGAGCGCGATCGGTCCGACCGCGAGGATGGCCCAGCGCCGCCAGGCGGCCTCGACCGGCAGGGATTGGGTCGAACGGGGTTGCGGGACTCCGCGTGCCAGCTGGATCCGGACCCGGAGGACGCGCTGCGCCGGCGAGGCGCCCCAGCGGCTCCACGAGCCGGCGAAGTACAACCCGTCGATGGCGAGCGTCACGGCGAGCTCCAGGGCGACCCGGAGCGGCTCGACCGCGACCACGACGAGCGCGGTGCCATCGGGCGTCGTCTCGACGAGCGGCCCGAACAGCGCGTCGAAGACCGCGCCGACAAGGAGGTAAACCATGCCGACGATGAGCGAATCGACGATGTAGGCAGCGCTCCGGCGCCAGAGGGCGGCGACCGGCGCCGCGGCATGCGCGTCCACCAAGTGGCGCTCAGCCGCCGATCGCGAACATCTCGACGCGCGGAAGGTTCACGGTGCCGGCGCTGCGGAGGTCTGAGTAGCGGTCGTCGCGGGCACTCC
>CAZKXK010000023.1:0-16346 GCA_964556585.1 uncultured Anaerolineaceae bacterium | reverse complement strand
TCGGCGCCCGGGGCGAACCCGGCTGCGGCGCCTTCGCGCGTGGCGCTCGCCCGCTCCCCGAAGATCGCGCGGCCCACCCGGACCAGCGTGGCCCCCTCCTCGATGGCGATCGGGTAGTCGCCGCTCATGCCCATCGACAGCGCCGGTCCAAGACGCCGCGACGAGACCGCGGCCGGTTCGCCGGCGTCGGCCACCTCCGGCGCGGGCCCGCGGAGGCGCTCGGACAGGACGCGCAGCGCGCGGAAGGTCGAGCGCGCCTCTTCGGCCCCGGCCACGACACGGCCGACGGTCATCAGGCCGCCCAGCTCCAGGTTCGCGAGGCGCAGGAGGGTGGGCAGCGCGTCGGCAAGGTCGTCGGGCGCGAAGCCGGCCTTCGCGGGGTCCTCGTCGACGTTCACCTGGAGAAGGATCGGCAGCGGGCGGCCGGGCCGCAGCTCCCCGGAGATCCGGTCGAGGCGAACGGCCAGCGCGACCGAATCCACGCTCTCGATGACATCGAAGATCGCCAGCGCCCGGCGCGCCTTGTTCGCTTGGAGCGGCCCGACCAGGTGCCACTGCGCCCCCGGGACGGCGGGGGCCTTCTCCTGCGCTTCCTGGACGCGGTTCTCGCCGATGACCGTCAGGCCGGCGGCGACGGCCGCCCGGAGCCGCGCGGGATCGACGGTCTTGCCGACCGCCACCAAGGTGACAGTGGCCGGATCGCGCCCGGAACGGGCGCATGCCTGGGCGATCGCGCGCTGCACGCGCTCGCGAGCGGCAACGAACCCGGCAACGGCGGCCGGATCAGGGGACGGCGCGGCCGGCGCGAGGCCCGCCGGCTCGGGCACGGCGTCGGGCTACTTCGAGCGTCGCAGGAAGCTCGGAATCTCCAGGTCGTCCGCGTCGTAGGTCCGGCGCACGTTCGCCGCCGGCGCGGTCTCCGCCACCGTCCGCTCCATGCGCACCGAAGATGGCTCGCCCCGCTCCACCGCCGGGCGCTCCGCCGGCCGCAGGTCGGCGTCCGCGACGGTGCGCTGGCGCTCCAGCTCGCCGAGGAAGTCGCGTTCAGGCCTTACGGACCGGGACACCTCGAAAGGCCGCTCCGCGCTCTCGCGCCGAACCGGTTCGCGACGACGGGTGCCGTCGAAGCCCGTCGCGATGACGGTGATCACGACATCCTCGCCAAGTCGCTCGTCGAAGCTTGCGCCGAAGATGATGTTGGCCTCCGGGTCGGCCGCCGCGCGGATCTCCTCGGCCGCCTCGGTCACCTCGTAGAGGGTGAGGTTGGACGATCCCGAGATGTTGAACAGGATCCCCTGCGCCCCGGTGATGTTGACCTCGAGCAGCGGGCTGGCGATCGCCTGCTTGGCGGCCTCGAGCGCGCGGTTGTCGCCGGACGCGCGACCGATCCCCATCAGGGCGGAGCCCGCGTCGTGCATGATCGCCTTCACGTCGGCGAAGTCGAGGTTGATCAGGCCGGGCACGGTGATGATGTCGCTGATCCCCTGCACGCCCTGGCGGAGCACGTCGTCCACGACCCGGAACGCGTCGAGGATCGAGGTGTTCTTCGCGACCACGTCGCGCAGCCGATCGTTCGGGATCGTGATGAGCGTGTCGACCTTGGCCTTCAGCTGCTCGGCGGCCTTCTCGGCGATGAGCTTGCGCTTGTTGCCCTCGAACGAGAACGGCTTCGTCACGACCCCGATGGTCAGCGCCCCGAGATCCTTGGCGATCTCCGCGATGACGGGAGCACCGCCCGACCCGGTACCGCCGCCAAGGCCCGCCGTGATGAAGACCATGTCCGAATCGCGCAGCGCCTCGGTGATCTTCTCGACGTCCTCCTCGGCAGCCCGCTGGCCGATCGAGGCATCCCCGCCCGCGCCGAGGCCCCGGGTGATCTTGTCGCCGATGCGGATCTTGTGCGGCGCATCCGACTGCAGCAGGGCCTGGGCATCCGTGTTGATGCCGATGAACTCGACACCCATCATCTCGGCCCGGATCATCCGGTTGACGGCGTTGCTGCCACCGCCGCCGACGCCGACCACGCGGATCAGGGCAAAGTTCTCGGAATCCGACCGCAGCGGCATCGCTGGTCCTCCGGGGTGGTGAGCGGCCGTTCGGGCCGTCAGTGATCAAGACGTCGGTAGCACACGCGCGCTGCCCGGTCCGGCGGCGGGCACAGCGAGCCGGAACGTGGACTGCCCGCGGAGTATAGCGCCGGAATCCGGGATGGGAACCCCGAACGTCTCGATGGGAACCCGAACGTTGCCGGCGCGGTGCCCGGCGACACCGAACGTCCCGGGTCGGACCCGCCCGAATGGCCTATCCGCGGGCGGTCGCGCACGGCCGCCTGGCGGCGGCCCGGCGGCTACGGGAAGACGCTCCGGAGCGCCCCCCGGATCCGGCCGGCGAGGCCGCCCGCGGGCGCCGATTCGTACGTCGTGAGGTCAGCCGCGCCGAGATGGCGCGCGCCCCACAGGAGCAACCCGATCGCGGTGCTGTAGGCCGGCTCCATGATCCCGTCCACGAGCCCGCCGACCTCGGTCGGGGCGGCCACCCGCACGGGCATCTCGAGGATCTCGCGGCCGAGGACGGCCGCCCCACCGAGCTGCGCGCCGCCGCCGGTGAGGACCAGCCCGGCCGGCAGCAGGCCCGGGGCCGCCGCGAGGATCTCGGTCCTGAGCATCTCGTAGGTCTCGCGCATCCGGGCCTCGATGATGCGGCAGACCTCCATGCGCTCCACGGTCCGGCCCGCTTCGTCCCCGAGCACCGTGACGTTGATGACCTCGTCGGGGTCCAGGCCCGCAACGTCGCAGGTCCCGTGGTCGATCTTGAGCGACTCGGCCACCTGCAGGCTGGTCTTGAGCCCGATCGCGATGTCGTTCGTGACGTTCGCGCCGCCGACCGGCAGGACCGCGGTGTGGAACGGGGAGCCGTCGGCGAACAGGGTGAGCTCCGTCGTCCCGGCGCCGATGTCGGCGACCGCGACCCCGAGATCCCGCTCCGTCGCCGACAGGACCGCCTCCGCCGAGGCGAGCCCACCGGCCACCAGCTCGTCGATCTTGACGCCGGCCGCGGTGACGCACTTGGTGAGGTTCTGGACGGCCGTGGCGGAGGCGGTGACGATGTGGGTCGAGACCTCGAGGCGAACCGCGCTCATCCCGAGCGGGTTCATCACGCCCTCCTGGCCATCCACGGTGTAGCCACGCGGCACGACGTGGAGGACCTCGCGGGTGGATGGGATCGACACCGCCCGGGCGACCTCGATCGAGCGGTTGACGTCCTCCTGGGTGACCTCGCGGCGCGGCCCGGCGACGGCGACCTGGCCCGGCGAGTTGAGGCCGTCGACATGCTGGCCGCCGACGCTCACGAAGGCCCGGTCGATCTTCCAGCCGGAGTGGCGCTCAGCCTTCTCCACGGCCGCCGTGATCGAGTGAACGGTCTGGTCGATGTTCACGACCACGCCCTTGCGCAGCCCCGACGCGGGCACGGTGCCCTTTCCGATGATCGTGACGCCGCCATCGCGGCCGACCTCGCCGATGAGTGCCACGACCTTGGTCGTCCCGACGTCGATCCCGACCAGGACCGCCTCGCGTTCCACTCGTTCCGTCCCTCTCCCTGCGGTGCAGCCGGCCTAGAGAAAGTGCCGGCGGATCAGCGCGACGTTCTGGAAGATCCGCAACCCGAACGTGATCAGCGCGACCAGGTACAGGTCGAGCCCAAGGCGGTCACCCACGAACGTCAGGAGAACCGCCACGATCGCGTTCACCACGAACCCGCTGATGAAGATGCGGTTGTTATACGTCCCGTCCAGCTCGGCCCGCACGGCCCCCAGGACGGAGTCGAGCGCCGCGAGAATCGCGACAGCCGAATACCGGGCCAGCTCGAACCCAACGTTGACGTTCAGGACAAGCCCAAGAAGGACACCGACGAGCAGACCCGCCAGCGGCAGGAGCACGGGTCGGTTCTCCCTCCACGTACGTCGTTTGCGCAAGGCTACTCGACCCGGCGGCAGGGTGCCAAACCATCCCGTCATGCCGCCGCTCACTTCGTCGTATACGTTCCGTGCGAGCCGTCCGCAAGCACGATCCGGAGGAGCGTGGCTTCCCGGCCGGCCAGCAGGCCGCGGAGGAGCCGCGTCTGCTCGGGAACCAGGTCCGGCGGCCGGAGGGTGGCCGAGTAGAAGCCGAAGACGGCCGTCCAGGAATGGCCGACAGCCGGGCGGATGGTCCAGCCGTCCTGGTCATCGAGGCTCACCTGGAGTGCCGGGGCGGACGAGCCGACGTCGTCCGGCCGGAGCGACAGCAGGCGCGTCGCGACGTCCATCTCGATCGGGCTCAGCTGGTCGCCGACACCGGCGAGGGGCTGCACCTCGGCCACCACGCCGCCCGGCGGGGAGCTCGCCGCGCGCCGGTCTTCGACGGTCGGGAGGCGGACCGCGAGGGCCCGGGCGGCGGCCGTGGCGTCCGCGGCGCCGGCGTCGGCGATCACCATCCCATCCCGGTCCACGAGGAGCAGCGCGCTTCCCGTGCGCCAGGCCAGGATCGGGACCCGTTCGACGACGTGGACGCGAAGCGTGCCGGGCAGGACGACCCGGACGTCGGCCTGGGCGATCGACGGGATCGCCTCGAGACCCGACCGCAGGTCGTCGGTCGCCAGGGTGAACGCGTTCGGCGGTGGGCTGCCGAGGGCGAGCACCGCCTGCATCGCGGCGTCGCTCGTCACCGCGACGCCCGACACGTCCACGCTGCGGACGCCGAAGGCCGGCGACGACGCCACGCCCCAGGTGGCCGCCCCGGCGCCGACCATTACGAGGGCGGCCAGCGCCCGGCCCGGAGAGAGACGGGACGACGCACGCCGCTGGACCGGCCGGCGGCGCGCGCCGCCGGCCGGGCGGACCGGGAGGTGCGTCACCGGGGCAGGTCCTCGGCGGTCAGCCGGCTGGCGGGCACCGTCGCGCGCCGCTCCACGGCCAGGGCCACGATCCGGGCGCACAGGTCCGGGAACGCGAGGCCGGCGGCCGCGGCAACCCGCGGGAAAAGGCTGATCGGCGTGAAGCCCGGGATCGTGTTGATCTCGTTGAGATAGAGGCGGCCGCTGCCCCGATCCTGCAGGAAGTCGACCCGGGCCATCCCCTCCGCGCCGATGAGCACGACGGCCGCCGCGGCGATCCTCCGGCAGTCGGAGGCGGTTGCGTCGTCGACCTCGGCCCGCGGCAGGAGCACCGCGGCGTCGGCGACGTACTTGTCGACGTAGTCGTAGAAATCCCGGCTCGGGATCACTTCGCCCGGGCCGTAGACCGCGAGATCACCCGGAGCGTTGCCGAGGACCGCCACTTCCAGCTCCCGGGGGCTCGGCAGGCACGGCTCGACGAGGATGCGTGCGTCGTAGCGCAGGGCAAGCTCGACGGCCGGCTCCCGGTCGGCCGGTCCCCACGCGATCGACATGCCCACGGAGGACCCCAGGCGAGCCGGTTTCACGATCACCCGGCGCCCGGGCGCGTCCGCGGCAAACGCGTCGAGCTCGGCCAGCACGCCCGACCTGTCCGTGGTCCAGCGCATCGCGCTGATCTCGATCCAGGGCAGGACCGGGAGCCCGGCGCCGCGGGCGATCCGCTTGAAGAACGGCTTGTCCATGCCCACCGCGGACGCGGCGATCCCGGCGCCCGTATAGGCCAGGCCGGCCGCCTCCAGGATCGCCTGGATGGTCCCGTCCTCGCCGAACGGGCCGTGGAGGGCGATGAAGACGACGGGCCGTGGACGGGCCGCGGCGATCATGGCCGTCGCCTCGCCGGCGGTGAACGGTCCGGCGGCGCCGAGCGACGCGGGCGCGTCATATGCGGCGCCGGGGCGGCCCTCGCGCAGGTGGCCCGCCGGCATGCGCCACCAGCCTCCCGAGAGGTCCACCAGGAGCTGGCTCACGGCATGGCCGTTCGCGGCGAGCGCCTCGGCGATGGCGGTCCCCGAGACGATCGAGACGTCGTGCTCCGCGGACGGCCCGCCATAGACGACGGCGACCGGGATGGCAGCTCTGCCGGGCGCGGTCATGCCGGCGCCTCGTCCCAGGTCGACCAGTCGCCCAAGAACTGGATCTCGAACGCGAGCGTCACGCCCGTCTCGCGCGCGACGGTGGCCCGCACAAGCTCGGCGAGCTCGCGCACGTCCGCGGCCGTCGCGCGCTGCTCGTTGAGGATCCAGTTGGCGTGCTTGGCCGAGACGACCGCCCCGCCGATTCGGCGGCCCTTGAGGCCGCAGCGGTCCACCAGCGCCCCGGCCGATGGGCCCTCCGCAGGGTTTCGGAAGACGCTTCCGGCGCTGGGCGTCCCGAGCGGCTGGTGCGCCTGCCGCCAGCGACGGATCTCGTCGAGCCGGGCGCGGATGGCGGCCGGGTCGTCCGGGGCGAGACGGAAGGTCGCGCCCAGGATCACCTCCGCGGGCCGGCCGTCCGCTCCGTGCTTGAAGCGGCTCTCGCGGTAGGCCAGCCCCAGCTCGGCGGGCGCCAGGCTGGCTTCGCTCCCGTCGACACCCAGCACGCGCGCCGATTCCAGGATCGTCGCGACGTCCGAGTCGTGCGCCCCCGCGTTCGCCCAGACGGCTCCACCGACGTTGCCGGGGATCGCGAGGCCGAACTCGAGGCCCGAGAGGCCCGCCTCGGCCGTCACGGTCGCCGCCTTCGCCATGGGCAGCCCAGCGTCCGCCACCAGCCGGCAGTCGGCGATCTCGAACCCCTGGGCCCGGACGTGGATGAGCAGCCCCCGAACGCCCGCATCCGACACGACGACGTTGCTGCCGCGGCCCAGGATCGTGTGGGGAAGGTCGCGCCCGCGGGCCAGCCGCACGATGGCCCGCAGCTCGAACGCGTTGACCGGAGCCGCGTAGAGATCGGCGGGCCCGCCGACGCGCATCGTCGTGAACCGGGCCAGCGGCTCGTCCCGCGAGGTGCGGATGCCCAGTCGGCGCTGGATCTCCGTGCCCGCTCGCGCGGCGTCGAAGGGCACGCTCATGCGGACGCCCCGGCGTCGGGCCCGCCGATCCCGGGCGCCGCGGGCGCCTCCGCCGCGACAGGTGCGGGCGCGGCCGTGTTCCCCAGCGGCGGGACGACGCCATCGAAGCCCGACGCCAGCCGGGTGATCGCCGCGGGCGGCGGGTAGTCCGTCCGCGTGGCTGCCGCCAGGACGAGCCGGGCGACCGCGTCCGCGGCGGCCGGCTTCGCAGCACCCCGGGCGGCCGCGCTCATGGCGAGGTGCGCGGCAGGGTCGTCGAGCAGGCGAGCGGCCTCCACGAGCGCGTCGGCGTCGAAGTCCGCGTCCTCGACGACCCGCGCGGCCCCGGTGGCCGCGTACGCGTCGGCGTTGGCGCGCTGGTGGCCGGCCGCGTGCGGATACGGCACGCAGACGAGCGGCAGCCCGAACGCGGCCGCCTCGGCGAGCGTGGACGAGCCGGCCCGGCCCACGACCAGGTCCGCGGCCGCGAGCGCGGCCGTCATCTCCTCCGCCATGAACGGGATCGGGCGATACCGCTCACGCCGCTCGGGCGGCAGGCCGTCGCGGGCCGCCACCATCTCGGGCAGGCCCGTCTCACCGGTCACGTGGAGCACCCAGCACCGCTCGACGAGGCGCCCCAGCGCACCGGCGACCGCCGAGTTGAAGCGCCGGACGGCCTGCGACCCGCCGAAGACGAGCAGCAGGCGCGGCGCGGCCGGGATGCCGAGCCGCTCGCGGGCCTCCTCCCGGTCCACCGCGCGGGTGTCGCGGATCGGCGTCCCGGTCAGGTAGCAGCGCTCCACGCCGAGCGCGGCGCAGGTCGCCTCGAAGCTGACCGCGACGGCGTCCGCCAGGCGGGCCGTGGCGCGGGTGCTGCGACCGGGCACGACGTTGCCCTCCCAGAGGACGACGGGAATCCGCAGAGCCCGGGCCGCCACGAGGATCGGGATCGCGACGTAGCCGCCGCTCGTGAAGATCGCGTCCGGTCGCAGGCGAGCCAGGCGCCAGAGTGCCTGCGGGAACGACGCCGCCAGCCGCAGCGGATCGAGCACCAGGTGGACGTCGCGCCCGGCGCTGCGCAGCGAGCGCAGGGCCAGCCGCGAGAACGGGATCTCGTTCCCGGGAACGATCCCCGCCTCCAGGCCCCGGTGCCCGCCGATCCAGGCCAGCTCAGGCGCGGCTGGCAGGGCGCGGAGCGAACGGGCGACGGCCAGGGCCGGGTAGATGTGCCCGCCCGTGCCGCCTGCCGCGATCACCACTCGCATCCACCCATCCTCCATGTGCCGAGGTCTCCCGCGAGACCGCCAGCAGGATGCCCGCGGCAACCAGGCTGACGATGAGCGACGAGCCACCCGCGGAGACGAACGGCAACGTGATCCCCGTGACGGGGAGCAGCGCCACGACGACGCCGATGTTGACGAAGGCCTGGACGCACAGGTACGCCGTGATCCCCGCCGCGAGCAGCGCGCCGAACGTGTCCGGCGCCGCCAGCGAGATCCGCATTCCGCGCCAGGCGAGCAGCATGAACCCGATCACCACCAGGCTGGCTCCCACGAAGCCGAACTCCTGGCCGATCACCGCGAAGATGTAGTCGTTGTGCGCGTTCGGGAGAACGATGCCCCCGGCCGCGGCGCGATCGCCGAGGCCGCCGCCGAAGAGCCCTCCCAGCCCGAGGGCGAGCAACCCCTGGACCGTCTGGAACGCCGTCGTCAGGGCGTTCGCGAACGGGTCCCGGAAGGACTGCAGCCGCTCGAGCTGGTAGTCCTTCAGGAACATCGCGGCAGCCAGCGCCGCGCCCCCGCCGATGGCCAGGATCCCGACCAGGCTGCCGCCCGCCACGAACAGCATCACCACGACCGTGACGCCCAGCACGAAGGTCGACCCGAGATCGGGCGACTTGAAGATGAGGACCAGGAACGGCGCCACGATCACCACGAACGGGAGCAGCCCGCCCCGGATCGAGCGGATCGCGGTCCCCCGCCTCGCCATCCAGTGGGCGAGGTAGACCACCAGCGCGAGCTTGGCGAACTCTCCGGGCTGGATGACCGGCAGGCCCGGCAGCTTGAGCCACTGCGTCGAGCCGCTGACCTCGATGCGCCACGGCGAGAAGAGCACCAGGACCAGCATCGCGCCGGCGACGAGGATCGCCGGAAGCGAGAGGAGCCGCAGCCACCGGTAGTCGGAGCGCATCGCGACCAGCAGGCCGGCGATTCCCACCGCGGCCCAGACGAACTGGGGACCCACGATCGCGAGGGTCCCGTCCCCGTCGGCGTAGCCGCTCATGGCGGAGCTGGAGTAGACCATCAGGATCCCCAGGCCGGTCAGGGCGATCACGACCGCCAGCACGATCGAGTCGGGGGCGTGGCGTTCGCGCGCGTCGACCGGCGCGGACAGGCCCCCGGCCGATGGAGCGCGCGTGACGGCGGATGCCCTGTGAACCGCGGCGGTCGGGGCAGCTGCCCGCGAGCGCGCTGCCACACCCGCCCTGCTCCCGGGTACGCGTCGGGCGCTCGTGACGGCCATCGTCAGCCCTTCCGAGCCGGCCCGGCCGCGACCGCGGCGGCGGCGAGCGCGGCGACCGCGGACTTGAAGGCGCGACCGCGCGCGGCGTAGTCGGCGAACTGGTCGAAGCTGGCGGCAGCGGGACTCAGGAGCACCGTGGCCACGCTCCCGGGGGCCGCCGCGGCGAGCAGCCGGCGAGCCAGCTCGTTCGCCCGTGGGACGGCCGCATCGAGCGTCCCGGCTTCCTCGACCTGGCGCAGCCCGGCGGCGCGGAAGAGCGCCGCGAGCGCCGGCCCGGACTCGCCGATCAGGACGGCGGCGGCGGCCCGCTCCGCGACGACCGGGGCAAGCGGCGTCAGGTCGACTCCTTTGTCGCGTCCCCCGGCAATGAGGACGAGCGGAGGATCGAAGCTCCGCAGCGCGGCAGCGACCGCGTCCGGCTGGGTGCCCTGGGAATCGTTCACGAACCGGACGCCGTCGACCAGGCCGACCGGCTCGAGGCGATGCTCGACCCCCTCGAACGTGGCGGCGGCGGCCCGGATGGCGTCCGGCGCGATCCCGAACAGGAGCCCGACCGCGACGGCCGCCAGCAGGTTCGAGACATTGTGGCGCCCCGGCAGCGAGAGCTCGCCGACCGGCATCACCCGCCCGCCCGGCCCGGTCCAGGCCGTCCCGCCGCCGGCGGCGGGCAGCCGCTCCACGCCGGCAGCCACCACCCAGCCGTCCACGAGCCCGAGCCCACCAGGGATCGGACGCTCGAGCCGGTAGCACACGGCAGGCGCGGTCCCGAGGCCGGCGTAGCCGCCCACCACCGGGTCGTCCAGGTTGAGGACCAGCGCCCCGGCCGGGTCCACCAGCTCCGCCAGGCGCCGCTTCACGGCCCGGTACCCCGCCAGCGACCCGTGCCGATCCAGGTGATCCGCGGTGACGTTCGTGTAGACCGCGACCGTGGTCCCCCGGGTCAGGCTCGGCAGCTGGAGCTCCGAGAGCTCGACCACGACCCGGTTGGCAGCCGTGAGCCCCAGCACGCGGTCGATGAGCGGCAGGCCGATGTTCCCGCCCAGCACGGCCGGGTGCGCCGGGTCGGCGGCCAGGATGTGCGCCGCGAGCGACGCGGTCGTGGTCTTGCCCTTGGTCCCGGTGACGCCGACGGTCGGCGCCGGGCACAGCCGCAGCGCGAGGTCGGGCTCCGACACGAGCGGGGGCGCAGCCGGGTCGCCCGCCGCGCGTCGCGCCGCCAGGTCGTCGAGCGCGGCCCGAAGGCGCGGCTCGGTCGTCGGGAAGCCCGGCGTGATCGACGGCGAGAAGGCCACCAGGGCGGCCCCGGCCCACGCGGCGGCCGGGTCCACCGCGGGCCCGGCGAGCAGCCGGATGGGCCGGCCCTCCAGCTGCGCGACCCGGTCCGCCAGCGCGGTGGCCGGCTGCCCGTCGTAGACCGTCACCTCGGCGCCCGCGTCCACGAGGAAGCGGGTGAGACCGACGCCGGTCCGCGCGAGGCCCAGGACGGCCACCGGCACGCCCGCCAGCGCGCCTGCCCGGACCGCGTCGACGGTCAGGCTGTCGAGGTCGAAGGGGCGTGGCATCGTCACTCCAGCCGCTGCAGCGTGGCCAGGAAGAGGGTCACGCCAAGGAGGCCGGCGAGGGCACCGACGATCCAGAAGCGGAGCATGATCTTCGTCTCCGGCCAGCCCCCCAGCTCGAAGTGGTGGTGGAGCGGGCTCATCCGGAAGATGCGCCGGCCGCCGGTGATCTTGAAGAAGGCGACCTGGAGGACCACCGAACCGGCCTCCACCACGAAGATGACCCCGATCAGGGGCAGGATCAGGATCTGGCCGGTGATCAGCGAGACGACCGCGAGGGTCGCCCCCAGGCTCAGCGAGCCGGCGTCGCCCATGAACACCTGGGCCGGGTGAACGTTGAACCACAGGAAGCCCAGCAGCGCTCCGATGAGCAGCGAGCACAGGATCGCGAGGTTCGGCTGGGCGGGTTCGTTGAGCAGGGCGATGATCAGGAACGGGACGAACGCGAAGATCAGGGTGCCGCCCGCCAGCCCGTCCAGGCCGTCGGTGAGGTTGACCCCGTTGCTCATCGCGACGATCGCGAAGGCGGCGAACGCGATGTAGGCCCACGGCGCGACGGCGACGGCGCCCACGAACGGCACGGCCACCGCTGCGATCTGGTACGTCCGCTGGATCTGCCAGGCGGCGAACACCGCGACGGCCGTCTGCCACAGGAGCTTCTGGCGGGCGCGGATGCCGTCGCCGGTGCGCGCGTTGAGCCAGTCATCGGCGAATCCCAGGACGCCGACCAGCGCGAGCGCAGCCAGCGGCGCGAACGTCGAGGCGTCCACCAGGTTGAAGACGAGCGCCAGCGAGCCGACGACCCCGATCAGGAGCGCTCCCCCGGCCGTGGGCGTGCCGCTCTTCACCTGGTGCGACTCCGGGCCGTCGACACGGATCTGCTTGGCGAACCCTGCCCACCGCATCAGCCGGATGTAGGCGGGCATGAGGATCACCATGATCGCGAACGCGAGGAGCATCGCCTGGATCAGCTCGACGGTCACGCCGGGAGCCCGGTCCGAAGCACATCCACGATCGCCTCGAGCGCCGCGCCGCGGGACGCCTTGACCAGGACCACGTCGCCGGGCCGCAGCAGCGACGGGAGGAGCGCGATCGCGGCCGCCCGGTCGGGCACGGCGTGGACGCGCGAGGCCGGCAGGCCGGCCGCGATCGCGCCGTCGGCGATGGCCCGGGCACCGGTCCCCACCACGACAAGCTCGGCGACTGCCCGGCCGGCTGCCTCGCCCACCGCGCGGTGGCCCGCCGCGTGGGCGGCGCCGAGCTCCAGCATCTCCCCGAGCACGGCCACGGGCCGGCCGGGCAGCGAGCCGAGGACGTCGAGCGCCGCGAGCATGGCGGGTGGCGACGCGTTGTAGGAGTCGTCGAGGATCGTGAGGCCGGGTGCCGTCACGATCGCCCCGCGGTGCGGGGACGAGGCTGACCAGCTGGTCGCCAGGCCGGTCGCGATCGCTTCGTCGGGGAGCCCGGCGACGAGGCCGACCGCCGCGGCAGCCAGCGCGTTCTGGACGCTGTGCCGCCCCAGCGCGACGATCTCCACGCCGATCCGCGCCGGCCGCGGGGCACGCGCCACCAGCTCGAAGGTCATCCCGGCGGCACCGCGAGCCACGACCCGGTCCGCGGTCACGTCGGCACCGGCGCCGAGGCCGTACCGGATCACCGAGGCGCGCGTGCGCGACCCGAACGTCCGCACCCGCGGGTCGTCGGCGTTGAGGATGGCGGTTCCGCCGGGCGGCAGGGCCTCGACCAGCTCCGCCTTCGCGTCCTCGATCGCCTCGAGACTGCCCGCCCGCTCCTGGTGAACCGGGGCGACCGCGGTCACGATGCCGATGTCCGGACGGCCGAGCCGGGCGAGCGTGGCGATCTCGCCCCCGACGTACATCCCCATCTCGAGGACCAGCGCCCGGTGCTCCGGTCCCAGCCGCAGGAGCGTCAGCGGGAGTCCGATCTCGTTGTTCGCGTTGCCCTCGCTCTTGAGCGTGGGTAGCGCGACGGAGAGGACCGCCGCGGCCGCATCCTTGGTGGACGTCTTGGCGACGCTTCCGGTGATCCCCACGACGAGCGGGTCGAAGCGGGCGCGCCAGGCGGCCGCGATCGCCTGGAGCCCGAGGAGCGCGTCGGGCACCCGGACCACGGTGACGCCGCCGAGCGCGTCGAGCTGGTCCGCGTCGAGGGGTCGGCTGACCAGCAGGGCGGCCGCGCCGGCCGCCGCGGCCGCGCCGAGGAACCGGTGCCCGTCCGTCCGCTCGCCGGGCAGGGCCACGAAGAGATTGCCCGGCTCCACGGCGCGCGAGTCCACCGCCGCGCCCCGAATCGGGCGACCCGCGTCGCGGAGCAGCACGCCCTGGGTTGCCGCGACGAGTTCGGCGGCACCGATCGCCGGGGCGGGCACGGTCGTCACGCCGGGGAGTGTCCCACAGGCCAGGCTCACGGGTGCGCCGGCGTCGCCGTCGCCGCGGCCGTGGGAACCACCGGCGGCAGGTCCAGCGTGTCCATGGCGTCGGTCGCGATCCTCCGGAACAGCTCGAAGGACTCGACCGCGTTCTCGACGTCCCCCGACCTGTTCACGATCGGCTTGCCCTGGTTGATCTGGACGGCGATGACCAGCTCCGGGGAGGTCCGGCCGACGAACCCGATGAACGAGAAGTTGTACACGTCGGTCCGGAAGCGGCCGGTCTTCGAGTCCCAGATCTGGGCCGTTCCCGTCTTGCCCCCGACGAGGTAGCCCGGGATCAGCGTGCGGGCCCGGTAGAACGGCACCACGTTCACCACCCGCTCCATGATCGCCGTCAGCTCGGATGCCAGGGCCGGCGTCATCACGCGTCCACGGTCGGTCACCTGGGTCGGCGTGGCGCCCGTGTCTTTCACGACGTGGGGTGTCGGAAGAATCCCGCCGTTCACCATTGCGCTGTAGGCGGTCGCGAGCTGGATCAGGGTGACCGCGACGCCCTGGCCGAACGACGCGTTCGCCAGGTCGATCTGCTGCCACGGCTGAACCGCGGGGTCGCGGACGAGGCCGGGCACCTCTCCCGCCACGTCGATGCCCGTCGGGGAGCCGAAGCCCAGGCGCGTCCAGGTCCGGTACAGGACCGAGGCCGCCTGCTGCGTCGTCCGGCCCAGCTTCAGGGCGACCTTGGACATCACCACGTTCCGGGACCAGGCCACGGCGTCCTGGAAGGAGATCGCCCCCTTGCTTCCCTTGTCCGCGTTCTGGACGAACGCCCGCCCGTTGTCGAGCGAGAGGACCGACTGGTCCTGGAGGATCGTTGTGCGGGTGACGACGCCGGCCTGCAGGGCGGCGGTCGCGGTCAGCAGCTTGAAGACGGAGCCCGGCTCGTACACGGCAGACACGACCGGGTCGACGAAGCGCGACGGATCGCTCGCGGCGATCGCCGCGTAGTTGTTGTCGTCGTAGCTCGGGTACGAGGCGGACGCCAGGATCTCACCCGTCCTGGGATCCATCACGACGCCCGACACGCCCTTCGCGCTGTCGGCGACCCAGGCCGCGTAGACCTCCTGCTCCAGCTTGAGCTGGAGGCTGGCGTCGATGGTGAGCGTGAGCGACGTGCCGGGCGTGCCGGGCTCCAGGGTCTGGGCGCTCTCCATGATCGGCTGCCCGGTGCCGTCGCGCTGCGCGAGGAGGACCTGCGGGCTTCCCGCCAGCAGGTCCTGCCAGTGGCCCTCGACCCCGTACTGGCCGGTGCCGTCGCGGTTCACGAACCCCAGAAGCTGCGCGGCCAGGCTCGTGCCCGTCGCACCGCCGGCCTGGGGATAGACCCGGACCTCCTCGGGCTCCAGGTTGAGCTGCACGAGCGAGCCGTCGGCCAGGCCGGCCCTGATCGCGCTCGACTGGTCCGGCGTCAGGTCGTGGGCCAGCACCACGTACGCGCCTCCCCCGTCGAGCTGCGCCAGCAGCGCGGCGGCGGCAGTCGGAGCGAGGCCGAGGATCCCGACGACCTTCGCGGCCACGCTCTGGCGCAGCGCCGCGGTATCGGCGTCGGTCGCGCCGGTCATCTGGGCGGGGTAGGCACTGAGGAGATCGCGCTCGACGGACGTGGCGAGCACCACCGTCCCGCTCCGGTCGTAGATCGTCCCGCGCACCGGCGTGACATCGATGCGCGCCGTCACCTGCTCACGGGCACGCGCCACGAGGTCGTCGTGGCGCAGCACCTGCCAGTAGCCCAGCCGGGCGATGCACGCGACGCCGAAGCAGGCCAGCAACGCCAGCACGACCAGGGTCCGCGGGCGGCTGTCGGTCCGGCCGGGCATCAGGCGGGCATCCTCGTGGTCGGTCGATTGGTCCGGGGAGCCCGCGGGCTAGCGCGCGGGCACCACGAGCGGGTCGACGAGCTGGCCGAGCCCGGCGTCCAGGGCCTGCTGCCGAATCGCCGGCTCGCTGCCGAGGCGGGACAGGTTCGCGATCAGGTCGCGCTCGTTCGACTGGAGGGCCGACCGCGCGGCCATGAGGCGATCGAGGTCAAAGTCGGTCGCCGAGACCCGGACCGTCTGGGACAGCGAGAAGAGACCGAGCAGAAAGACGACCACGATCCCGACCACCATCAGGCCCACCCGGCCCTGCCGCCGGCGCGACCGGACCGCGGTGGCGCCCCGCAGGCTCCGGCGCGGGAGGTCCGCGGCCCGGTCCGATCGATCGACTCCGCGCCGGGCGGCGGGCGTCTCGTCCCGGCGGCGCGGCGCCAGGGTTCCGGAGCGCGGTCGCGCCCCGGCATAGCCCGCCATCAGTCGACCCCGAGATAGGCGCTGCCGTAGGCCGGCAGGCCGAGCTCTCGGACGGCGACGTCCATCCCGATGAACGGCTCCCGCGTCAGCTCGTGCAGCTGGTCGAGGGCCGACCAGGTCCGGTCACGGCGCTCGCGAACCTCGTGCTCCCGGCGCCCGTACGACCTGCGGCGCTGGGACTGGTGGCGCTTGCTCATCGGTGCGAACCCTCCTTCGCGTCGAGGTCCGGACGGCTCATGCGGCGAGCCGTTCCGCGGTCCGGAGCCGGGCGCTCCGGGCGCGGGGATTGGCGGCGACCTCCGTCTCCGATGGCATCGCCGGCTGGGGGCCGACGGGGCGGAGTCGGGGGGCCCGGCCGCAGACACAGACCGGGAAGCTGGGTGGGCAGATGCAGCCGCGTCGCTCGGCCGCGACGAAGCGCTTGACGATGCGATCCTCGAGCGAGTGGTAGGCGAGCACGACGAGCCTGCCGCCCGGCCGGAGCAGACCGACCGCGGCGCCAAGGGCGACCTCCAGCGCGTCGAGCTCGCCGTTGACCGCGATCCGCAGCGCCTGGAAGACCCGGG
>CAZKXK010000022.1:0-16546 GCA_964556585.1 uncultured Anaerolineaceae bacterium | reverse complement strand
GAAGACACCGGCCTTGACCATGGTGCTCGAATGGAGTAGGGCCGAGGTGGGGGCGGGTGCGTACATCGCGCCCAGCAGCCACCTGGAGAACGGCATCTGGGCGCTCTTCGTGATCCCGGCCAGGCAGAGGAGCGCGATCGCCGGCAGCAGCGCGACGCCGGCCGGCCCGGCCGTCAGCTTCGCGAGGTCCATGCCAACGGGTTGGCCTGCCAGCAGCAGCATCGCCACCGAGAATCCCAGTCCGCCAAGCAGGTTCATGTTGAGCGCGTCGAAGGCGTAGCCGACCGTCTCCTCCGTCCGGGTATAGCCGATCAGGAGGAACGAGCAGAGCGTGGTGATCTCCCAGAAGACGCTCATCATCGGGAGGTCGTTCGAGACGACGAGACCGAACATGGCCGCGAGGAACAGGAATAGGAGGAAGAAGAAGGAGGTGCGCCGGCCACGGATCATCGGGTTCGCGCGCTGGTAATCGCGCATGTACCCGAGCGCGTGGATGCAGATCAGCGGCCCGATGATCCCGATCACCAGCACCATCACCATGGTCAGCCGGTCGAACCAGAAGAGCCGCTGCGGGTCGGCGGCGGGCAGGTGGCCGCCCAGGTCGAGGTAGAGCGCGATCGCCAGCTGGGCAAGCGCAATGATCGGTGCCAGCCGGCGCCCATTCTGCAGGCTGACCACGACGATGAAGACCGCGATGGCGGCGTCCATCACGAGGACCAGGTGGCCGGGCGTGACACCGCCCGGCAGCCCAAAGAAGAGCGCGTCCCCATTGCCGAACGTGAACACCGTGAGCATCGAGGCAGCAGCCACGACGACGCAGGCCCCGATGACGATGGCGTTCCGGAGGTTGCCCTGCGTGACGACGAGCAGGACGCCGCTGACGACAACCGGGAAGGCGATCAGGAAGACGATCAGCTCGCTCACGTCAGGCTTCCTGCGCTCGTCGTGGCATCAATGGGCCTCGGGGAGGAGATGGTCGACCTCGTAGACGAGCACGTCCGGCGCGACCGGCTTCTCCATGAAGCGGGCCACCGGCATCCAGCCGTCATCGCGGTCCTGCGTCGCCAGTTCCCGATCGGAGATGACCTCGTCCACCCGGCTCAGCATGATGAGGGGGAGCGCCGGGAAGTCGTGGGCAAGCGTCCGGGCGAGGTCGAAGCCTGCCGTCGCCCCGTCGAGCATCGCCTCGAGCACCACGACGTCCGGCGGGTCGTGGCGCGCCGCAGCAAGCCCCTCGGCCGTCGTCGCCGCCGTGGCAACGGCGTGACCATCCGCCTCCAGCGCGGCCCTGTTCCGTGCGACGAGGTCCGTGTCGTCGTCTACCAGAAGGATGCGTGCCATTTCCCGTCCCGGCCCGGGCGTCGCCCGGCGCCGTCACTCCCGCGTCCACGGCCGGTCCGACCGTTTGGGCTGCCGTGCTGTTCAAAACCAAGGGTATCGGCTGGCTCATGTTTGGCCGCCCGTAGATCGGCCCCTCGACACGGGCCGGACGGCCCGAGATGGAGGTGCCGACTCGTCCCGGGGAGCAGTCCGGGATGGCGCGCTACCATGCGAGGCGTGCACGAGTTCTCGATCGCCGAGGCCCTCGCGGGCCAGGTGCGGCGGCACGCGCCCCCGTCCGGGCGGGTCCGCGAGGTGGAGATCAGCGTCGGCGCGCTGCGCGGCCTGGAGCCGGACGCGCTCCGGATGTGCTGGGAGGCCGTGACGTACGACACGCCGCTTGCCGGCTCGGCGCTGCGGGTTGACCTGCGCCCGTGGTCCATCGCGTGCTCCAGCTGCGGGCGCACCTGGACCAGCCCGGTCCCGTTCGTCGCGTGCGCCTGCGGAGACCCGGCGCCGCATCCAACGGGCGGCGACGAGCTCGATCTCGTCGCGCTCACGATCGAGGAGGAGGACTGAATGCCCGAGGCCGGGAGGACGACCCGGGTTCCGCTCGTGGAGCGGGTCCTGGAGATGAACGATGAGATCGCCGCCGCCAACCGCACCCAGCTGGAGCGCCGGGGCATCTTCTCGGTCGACTTGATCGGAGCGCCCGGGAGCGGCAAGACGGCGCTCCTCGAGGCGACGCTCCAGGCGATGCACGGGCGTCGGCGGCCAGCCGTCCTCGTCGGCGACCTGGCGACGCGGCGCGACGGCGACCGCCTGGCCCGCTGGTGCGACCACGTGGTGCAGATCTCGACGGGCCAGGGTTGTCACCTGGAGGCGAACCAGGTCCGCGATGCGATGGCCCAGATCGACCTCGAAGCGGTGGACCTGCTCTTCATCGAGAACGTGGGGAACCTGATCTGCCCCGTGGGCTTCGACCTGGGCCAGACGGTCAAGGTTGGCCTCTTCAGCCTCACCGAGGGCGACGACAAGGCCGCCAAGCATCCCTACCTCGTCGAGGAAGCCGACCTCATCCTGCTCAACAAGGTCGACCTGCAGCCCTACGTCACGTTCGACCGGTCATTCTTCGAGGCGGACGTGCGCCTGCTGAACCCGCGAGTCCCGATCCTCGGAGTCTCGGCGACCACGGGCCAGGGGCTCGAGGCATGGATTGCCTGGCTGGAGGACGCGGCACTGTCGAGCTCCGGCGAAGCGGACGCCTGACTGCAGGCCCCGACCGGCGGGGCCTGCAGGCGACATGGCACTCGGCAGCGCGTCCCGCCGCCGCCCGGAACCCCGTCAGCGCGCCGCCGCGGCGGCGACCTCCTTGCCTTTCGGCCAGTAGAGCTCCTTCTTGACGTGGAACTCGGGGAACCCCTCCCGCATGAGGACCCCCTCCACGTTGAGGATCATCTCCGGGTTGCCGCAGATGTAGACGACCGTTCGGTCCGGGGCAAGGTGCAGGTCCCTGCAGACGTCGGCGACGACCGCCTCCGCGCGCCCGATCCGGCCCGTCCAGCCGGCGTTGCGCGGGTCGTCGGGTCGCGAGAGGGTGGGCTCGTAGCGCAGGGGGTATCTCCCGTCGCGCTCCATCGCGACGAGGACGTCGCGGTAGGCCAGGTCCTCCACGAACGACGATCCGTGGAGGACGACGGTCTTGCGCGGCTTCCGGGCGAGCATCGTCTCGCGGATCATCGACATGAACGGCGCGATCCCGGTCCCGGTGGAGACATAGAGGTGGGTCCGGTGGTCATCGGGCTCCAGCATGAAGCGGCCTTTCGGGCCGATCAGCCGCATGCGCGCCCCCACGTCGAGCCGCCACAGCAGCGTCGTGAACCGGATCACGGGGATCAGGCGCACGTACAGCTCGTAACCCTCCGTGCCGGCGACGCTCGGTGCGGACGCCACCGAGTACGGGCGCTGCCAGAGCTTGCCGTCGGCGAAGACGCCGGCCGTCATGTACTGGCCCGCCTCGAACCGGGCAGGCTCGCCGTCGAGCTTCACCCAGAAGCTCGCAAGCTCGGGCGAATGGTCCTCGCGCCGGACCAGCGTGGCGTTGTACTGGGGCGCGTCCCCCGCGATGACGCGGGTGTCCTCGAGGTGGTGGCTCATGCCCGGCAGGCCCTCCTGGCGTGCGGCGCTCACGTGGATCGGCCCGAGTGTAGCCCCCTGTGCGGGTGCTCGCGCGCGCCGCCGCGCGCTGCCCGCGCCGGCCGCCGCGCCGGCCGCCACGTGCCAGCCGCCGCGCGCTGCCGCGCCGGCAGCCCCGGCGCGGGACTACCGACCGGCCGGGTGCGGTCGGGCCGTTCGACCCGCCGGGACGGGCCGGACGCGGGTCCGGGAGATCGGGCCCCGGCGGTACAATCCACTCGGTTACCTGACCCTTGGTCTTCTCCGCGGCCCGCCACCCCGCGCGCCGCGCCGCCCCCATCAGCGGAGGAATCGCTCAATGCCGGAGTCCGCCACGCGCGCGCATCGTGCCGCCAAGCGCTACATCTACGCCTGGGGCGAGGGCAAGGCCGAAGGCCACGGCAAGATGAAGGACCTGCTCGGCGGGAAGGGCGCCGGCCTCGCCGAGATGACGCTCGCCGGGCTGCCGACCCCGCCGGGATTCACGATCACCACCGAGGCCTGCAACGACTACTTCGCCGCCGGTAAGACGCTGCCGGACGGCCTCTGGGACGACGTGCTGGAGGCGGTCAAGGCCGTCGAGCGCCAGACCGGCAAGGGCTTCGGGGACGCCCGCAACCCGCTCCTCGTCTCCGTGCGTTCGGGCGCCAAGTTCTCGATGCCCGGCATGATGGACACGGTCCTCAACCTGGGGCTCAACGAGGAGACGCTCCGCGGCCTGATCGCCCTGACCGGCAACGAGCGCTTCGGGTGGGACGCCTATCGGCGCTTCATCGCCATGTTCGGCCGGATCGTCATGGACGTCGACGGCGCACGGTTCGACGAGCCTCTGGAAGCCGCCAAGGCGGCCCACGGCCCCGGCACCAAGGACACGGACCTGGGCGTCGCCGACCTCGAGGCGCTCGTCGCCGAGTTCAAGAAGGCGGTCCGCGCCGAGACGGGCCGCGACTTCCCGACGGATCCCTACGAGCAGCTCGACCTCGCGATCAAGGCCGTCTTCGCGTCGTGGTTCGGCAAGCGGGCCAACGACTACCGGAACAGCCAGAAGATCGCCCACGACCTCGGCACGGCCGTTAACGTCGTCACGATGGTCTTCGGCAACATGGGGGACGACTCGGGCACCGGCGTCGCGTTCACGCGCGACCCGAACACGGGTGAGAAGGCGCTCTACGGGGAGTACCTGGTCAACGCCCAGGGCGAGGACGTGGTGGCCGGCATCCGGACGCCCGCCAAGATCAGTCACCTCGCCGACGAGATGCCGGCCGCCTACGCGGAGTTCCAGCGGATCGCGGACCAGCTCGAGCTGCACTACCGCAACGTCCAGGACCTCGAGTTCACCATCGAGCGCGGTCGGCTCTACATGCTGCAGACGCGCGACGCGAAGCGGACCGCCGCGGCCGCCGTCAAGATCGCGACCGACATGGTCGACGAGGGCGTCATCTCCAAGCAGGAGGCCGTCGCCCGGATCGAGCCCGCCCAGGTGGACCAGCTCCTGCGCGACCAGTTCGACCCCGTCGCACGCAAGCTCGGCAAGCGCATCGCGCATGGCCTGAACGCATCGCCCGGCGCCGCCGTCGGGCGGGCCGTCTTCAACGCGGACGTCGCGGTGGAGTGGGTGGCGCGCGGCGAGAAGGTCGTCCTGGTCCGCGAGGAGACCTCCCCCGACGACTTCCACGGCATGGCCGTCGCGCAGGGAATCCTCACGGCGCGCGGCGGTGCCACGTCGCACGCGGCGGTGGTCGCCCGGCAGATCGGCAAGCCCTGCGTGGCCGGGTGCGCCGAGCTCGTCGTGGAGTACGCGACGAAGTCGGCACACAGCACGGAGAGCGGGCTGAGCTTCGGCGAAGGCGACTGGATCAGCGTGGACGGCTCCACGGGCGAGGTCTTCGTGGGCGCGCTGCCGACCGTGTCGGCGCGCTTCGAGGACCAGCCGGAGCTCAAGCGCGTCCTGGGCTGGGCCGACGAGATCCGCCGGCTCCAGGTCTGGACGAACGCCGACAAGCCCCAGGAAGCCGCCCAGGCCCGCTCCTACGGCGCCCAGGGGATCGGCCTGTGCCGGACGGAGCACATGTTCCGCGAAGGAGAGCGCCTGGAGATCGTCCGTGGCGCGATCCTCGTCGCGAACGCGGCCACCCGGGCGAAGGCCAAGGTCACCGCGGGCGAGGCGCTCGACGCCGACGAGCAGGCCGTCGTTGCCGAGTTCGACACGGCGATGGGCAAGCTCGAGGTTCTCCAGCAGGGCGACTTCGAGGGAATCCTGGCCGCGATGAGCGGCCTGCCGGTCGTGATCCGCCTCATCGACCCGCCGCTCCACGAGTTCCTCCCGAACCTCGAGGACCAGCTCGTCAAGGTCACCAAGGCCGGCGACAAGGCCACAGCCAAGGACAAGGAACTGCTCGCGACGATCAAGTCGATGCACGAGCAGAACCCGATGCTCGGCCTTCGTGGCTGCCGGCTCGGCCTGATGATCCCGGACTTCGTGAAGATCCAGACGCGGGCCATCCTCAACGCCGCCGTCGCGGTGAAGCGCTCCGGGAAGGACCCGCGGCCCGAGATCATGATCCCGCTCGTGGGGCACGTGAACGAGCTGATCGCCACCCGGGCGCTGCTCGACGCCGAGGCGGACGCGGTGATCGCCGCCGCCGGCGAGAAGATCGACTTCAAGTTCGGCACGATGATCGAGATCCCGCGGGCCTGCTGGGTCGCCGACGAGATCGCCAAGTACGCCGAGTTCTTCAGCTTCGGCACGAACGACCTCACCCAGATGACGTTCGGCTACTCCCGCGACGACGCGGAGGGCGGCTTTCTCCTCAAGTACGTCGAAGAGAAGATCCTGCCCGAGAACCCGTTCCAGACGCTGGACGAGGTGATCGTCGCCGAGATGCGGATGGCCGTCGAGAAGGGGCGCTCCACCCGCCCGGACCTCAAGGTGGGGATCTGCGGCGAGCACGGCGGAGATCCGGCTTCGATTCATGCGTGCGAGACCATCGGCCTCAACTACGTCTCCTGCTCGCCGTTCCGCGTCCCCGTGGCGCGCCTCGCGGCGGCGCAGGCGGTCCTGGTCAACGCGACCGAGAACGACAAGTAGCCCAGCCCCCGGCCGGCGGTTCGCCCGCCGGCTGAGGCAGATCACGAAGCCCGGCCGCGCGGCCGGGCTTCGCACTGTCCGGGGTGGGATCATGGCGCGATGCGCGAGCCGTCCCTGCCCGACCGGCGCCGCGATCGGCTCCGCCGGCTCCTCGTCGACATCGAGCCGCTTCGCCGCGACCGCGACTTTCGCCTGCTCTGGATCGGCCAGGTCGTCAGCGGGCTGGGCCGCCAGGTCACGGCGATCGTGCTCCCGTACCAGCTCTACGTCCTGACCGGGACGCCGCTCGCGATCTGTGCGCTGGCGCTCGTCCAGGTCGTGCCAATCATGGCGTTCTCGCTCGGTGGGGGCGTCGTTGCCGATGCCGTCGACCGGCGCCGGCTGCTGCTTCTCACCCAGGCTGGCCTGGCGGCGACGAGCGTCGCCTTGGCGGGCGTCGCGCTGCTGCCGGGGACGCCGGTCCTGGCGATCTACGCGATCGCCTTCGTGGCCGCGGGTTTCGGGGCGATCGACCAGCCAGCCCGCGCATCGGCGATTCCCCGCCTCGTCCCGCGCGAGCGCCTGCCTGCCGCCATCGCCCTGAACCAGCTGAACTTCCAGGCGGCCGCCGTGGTCGGACCGGCCGTCGGCGGCGTCGTGCTCGCCACGTTCGGGATCGCGGCGGGCTATGCGTTCGACGCGATCAGCTTCGCGGCCGCAATCTGGGCGCTCGTCTCCATCGCGCCGATCCCGCCGGCCCACGGCGCCCGCCGCCCGAGCCTGTCGGGGATCGCCGAAGGCCTGCGCTTCGCGCGCCAGCGTCGGGCCATCCTCGCCACGTTCGCGGTGGACCTCAATGCGATGGTCTTCGGGATGCCGACGGCGCTCTTCCCCGTCCTCGCCCTGGACGTGTTCCGCGTCGGCCCGGCCGGGCTCGGGATCCTTGCCGCGGCACCGGCCGTCGGGGCCCTGGTCGGCGCGCTGCTGACCGGCTGGGTGGGACGCTTCCGGAGGACCGGGCGCGCCGTGCTCTGGGCCTCACTCGGCTGGGCGCTCGCGATCACCGCGTTCGGGCTCTGCACGTTCAGCTTCCCGCTCGCGCTCATCTTCCTGGCGGCCGCCGGCGCCGCCGACGTGGTGACGGCGGTCCTGCGCAGCGCGATCGTGCAGCTGATCACGCCCGACGAGCTCCGCGGCCGGATCACCTCCATCCACGGGCTGGTCGTGACGGGCGGGCCGCGCCTGGGCGACGTGGAGGCCAGCGCGGTGGCCGCCGCCGCGGGCGCCCAGCTCTCCGTGGTGAGCGGCGGGCTGCTGTGCCTGGTCGGCCTGGCCGGCATCGTCCGGTCGTTCCCGGAGCTCGTTGCCTTCGACATGCGCGAGTTCACCGGGATCGCGGCCGTGCACTCGTCGCCGGATCCGGGCTCGACGCCGGCCGCCTGAGCCGCCCGAGCCGCCCGAGCGGCTGCCTGAGCCGGCCGAGCCGTCACCCGCCGCCCTCGCGCGGTTCGCTCCGGGGGCGACTATCGTTGGCGCATGTCCCACAGCCGGCTCCCGCTTCGCCGCGCCCACGCCCTGCTTCGCGGGGCGCTGGTCCTGGTCCTGCCCATGCTGGTCGTCGGGCTGGCGCCCGGTCCCGTGCGTGCCGCCGGGCCGCGGAACCTGGACGTTTCCGTGGCGATCGTCGCACGCAGCGGCGGCGGGTCCGTTGGGACCGCGGCCGCTGCCCCGGCAACCGGCCCGACCGCAACCGCGGCTCCGCGCGTCGTCTACCACGGCCCGCGGACCGACCGGGTCGTGGCCCTCACGTTCGACGACGGATACGCGCCGGCCAACGTCAAGCGGATCTTCGAGGAGCTGGAGAAGGCGAACGTGCCGGCGACCTTCTTCGTCAACGGCGCGTACATGCGCTGGGATCCGGCCCTCTGGCGGGCGATCGCCGCGGCCGGGTTCCCGATCGGCAACCACACGGTGATCCACGAGGATGTGCGCGGGAAGACCGCGGCCCACGTGGTCGCCGACCTCACGCGGAACGCCGCGATCGTGGAGCAGGTCACCGGGCGGCCGATGATCCCCTTGTTCCGCCCGCCCTACGGCGACCACGACGCGGTGTCGGACGCGGCTGCCGCGGCTGCCGGGTTTCCCACGATCGTGCTCTGGGACGTGGTCGGCGGCGATGCCGACCTGCGGGCGACCGACGCGTCGGTGCTGGCCAACGCGAGCGCGGGCCTGCCCGGCTCGATCGTCCTCCTCCACGCCGGGCCCTCGGTCACGCCGCGTATCCTCCCCGCACTGATCGCCCGCTACCAGGCCCGGGGGTTCACGTTCGTGACGGTCCCGGAGCTGCTTGGGATGACCTCGCCCGGTGCGTCCGCCCCGATCCCGGCCGGACCCGTTCCGTCCGCCGATCCGGCCGGCGCCGCCGCGCCGAACCCGCCCGCCGTGCCGCCGAGCGGGGATGATCGCGGGAGCCTGCCGCCGCCAGCCGGCGCCGCGCCGGCTCTCACGACGGATCCGGCCGCGAACCCGCCCGTCGCGGGCGTGACCGCAGCGGGCAACGCCGCCGGTTCGAGTGCGGTGGAGGCCCGGTCGCAGGCTGCGGCGTCGCCCGGGGACGGGACGAGCGCCGCCGCGCCGGCGCTCGCGCGCGACGCCGCGTGGGCCCGCAGCCCGGCCCGCGACGTGCTCGTCGCCGGCGCCACGCTGGCGCTCCTCGGGGCACTGCTGCTCCTCGGCGCGGTCGCCGGCCGGCGCGCCCGGCTGGGCGGGTAGCGGGGCCGGGCGGATGCGCCCTCCGCGGGCCCGCGTGCTCGTGGCCGCCACGACGCTCGGTCTCGTCGCGCTGCTGGCCGGGGTCGGGCTGGCGGCGTACACGTCTCCCGGGGGTCCGAGAC
The DNA here is from genome assembly GCA_964556585.1 of uncultured Anaerolineaceae bacterium. Taxonomy (GTDB): domain Bacteria; phylum Chloroflexota; class Limnocylindria; order Limnocylindrales; family CSP1-4; genus CTSoil-043. The sequence goes on along the minus strand of CAZKXK010000022.1, from coordinate 7,090 downwards.
CCGGCCCGACGGGGGGCACCGGCGGCGCTTCGCCCATCGCGGTCGTCCCCTCGGTCGTCGCCCCGGCGAGCGCGCCGCCGTCGGCGGCCCCGACCGCGTTCGCGAGCGCGGCGGCCTCGGTCGCCGCTCCGACGGCGGCCGCGTCGAGCCCCTCGGCTTCTCCTTCACCGCTGCCGTCGCCATCGCCGTCGGCCACCGCAGGGATCGCAGTGCCCGATCCGGCCAAGTTCGGGTTCGCCGCCAAGGGCATGCTCGGCGAGGTGATGGCGTTCGTCACGGTCCCCGAGCTCGCCTATGCGCGCGACACGCTGGACCTGTCGGCGGTCTCGACGCTGGCGTTCTTCAGCCTGCAGGCGGCGGCAGACGGCCACCTGCAGCACGACAGCCGATGGGAGGCATGGAACGGGCCGGTCTTCGCGGCCGTGCTCGCGCGCGCCCACGCGGCCGGGACGAGGGTGGTCCTGTCGGTCTCGCGCTTCTCGTGGTCACCGGACGAGACGGCCGCCACGGTGACGCTCCTGGGCAGCCCGGCGCGCCGGGCGCGGCTGGCCACGGAGATCGCCGCCGAGGTCGTCCGACGCGGCGTCGATGGCGTGAACGTGGACCTGGAGCCCGTTCCCGTCGGCCAGAAGGCCGCCTTCACTTCCTTCGTGCGGCAGCTGCGAACCGCCCTCGATGCCGCGGCGCCCGGCCTCCAGCTGACCGTGGCGATCACCGGCTACTTCTCGTCGTACGACGTCGGGCGGCTCACGGGACCCGGCGCCGCCGATGCCATCTACCTGATGGGCTATCACTACGCTGGATGGTGGTCGAAGGTTGCCGGGTCCAACGCGCCCCTGGGCGGCAGCGGCTACACGGTGGCAACCACGATCCACGATCTCCTGGCCGACGGCGTGCCCGCGGAACGGCTGATCGTCGGCGTCCCGTACTACGGCCACCTCTGGCCGACGGCGAGCGGCGCGCTCCACGCGCGGACGATCGGGCAGGGGAGCGACGTGCCGCTGTCGGACGCGATGGCGATCCTCGCCAACGTGACCCCGCGCTGGGATCCCGTCCAGGGCGTGACCTGGGCGGCCTGGCGCGAGAATGGGACGTGGATGGAGATCTACGTCGACGATGCCCGGGCCCTCGCCGCCAAGTGGCGGCGGTACCGCCAGCTTGGACTGCTGGGGACGGGCATGTGGACGATCGCGTTCGAAGGGGCGCCCGGCGCGGCGAACTCTGCCCTCCGCGCGGCGTGGCTGGCCGGCCCCTGACGGACCCGCGGCCGGCCGCGCGCCCGGCCCGTTCAGTTGATCTTCAGTGATGGGGTATACATACAGGACGTGCGGGACCGACCTGAACCGCGCCGATTGGAGCACCGTCGTGGATGACCCCGGGATCGTCGCACCGGAACCGCTCCCGGAGACCGTCCGGCCCATCGAGGCGGCGCCGTTCGAGGCGGGGGCCGTACCCGGGCCAGGCTGGGCCGATGGGCAGGGATCGCAGCGCGCCCCGGCGCGGGCCTGGGGTGCCCGCCTGGTCGTCGTCGCGGCCGCCCTGTCGGCAGTGCTCGCCTCGGGCATGACCTACGCGGTTCTCCAGGTCGACCCGGGCGTCGCGCCCGCGCTCCCCACCCCGCGCGCCTCCGCGACCGCAACCGCCCCGGTCGAGGGATCGCCGGCCGCCGCCGGCAGCACGGATGTGGCGTCCCGGGTCGCCGCCGCCGCTTCGGCATCCGTGGTCACGATCGCCACGGAGCAGGCCGGCGCCTACGACCCCTTTACCGGCAGCGCCGGCTCGACGGGCAGCGGGTCGGGCTTCGTCGTGTCGGGCGACGGGCTCATCCTCACGAACAACCACGTGATCAACGGTGCGGCGACGATCCAGGTCACGTTCGAGGACGGGCGCCAGCTCGCCGGGACCGTCGTCGCGGCCGACGCGCCGAACGATCTGGCCCTGGTCCGCGTGAGCTCCTCGGGCCTGACCCCGCTGGCGCTCGGCGATCCCGGCGCCGCGCTCGTGGGCGAGGTCGCGATCGCGATCGGCAGCCCGCTCGGCACGTTTTCGGACACGATCACGCAGGGGATCGTGTCCGGTGTGGGACGCTCGATCGACGTGGGCGTGGCGGGTTCGCGGGGCTCGCTCCACCTCACCGGCCTGATCCAGACCGACGCGGCGATCAACCCCGGCAACAGCGGCGGGCCCCTCCTGGACGCTGCGGGCCAGGTCATCGGCATCGTCACCGCCAGCGCAAGCAACTCGCAGGGCGTCGGGTTCGCGATCCCGATCGCCGTGGCGCTCCCCCTGATCAACGGCGCGGCCGGCAGCTGATCCCGCCTGCCCTGGGGCCTGGTCCGGGCCGGTCACGCGCCGGGCCGGCCGCCCCGCGGTCAGGCGCCCCGCGGTCAGGCGCCCCGCGGTCAGGCGCCCCGGCCCCCCTGCGGCCCGCTCTCCCGGAGGAACCGTTCGATCTCGCTGATCAGGTCATCGCCTGACGGGCGGCGTGCCTCGTCCACCGTGGCCTCCAGCCGTTCGACGTACGTGCGGGTTCCCTCGTCGGCAGCGGTCGCTGCATCGAGCCGGGCGAGGACCTGGCGAGACTCCTCGCGGAGCGCGCCCGGTGGCACGTCGTGGCCAAGGTGCCGCCCCAGCACGCGGAGGAGCTCCACCGCGGCGGGGACGTAGGCGCCCGTCACGTAGTGGGGCACCTGGGCGAAGTAGCCGACTGCGGGGATGCCGGACCGCGCCACCGCGTGATCGATGATGGAGATCGCCGCCGCGGGCACGCGCAGGACGCCGTCCGGACCGGGCGTCACGTCGGCCCGGAGAAGCCCCGGCGCCGACTCGGTGCCCATGATCGGGACGCCGCGCGTGTGTGGCACGGCCGCCGGGATGGCCCCCAGGCTGATCCACTCGGCGACGTCGAGGCGGTGGGCCAGCTCCACGGCGGCCCGGGTCAGCTCGCGCCAGTGGAAGTCCGGCTCCGGGCCGGTGAGCACCAGGACGTCCCGCTCACCGATCCTGCTGCGACGAACCACCAGCTCGGGCCAGGTGAGGGTCGCCGGACGCCCGTCCACGATCTCCAGGGTGGGGCGGCGCGCCCGATAGTCGTACAGCCGATCGTCGTCGAAGGTCGCCACGCGGGTGCCATTCGCCGCCACGAGGGCGGCCGCCCGGGTGGCGGCGCTCCCGGCGTCGACCCAGCCGTCGAGCGCGGCGATGAGCACGGGCGAGACCAGGTCGTCGGCGTTCTCGATCTGCATCAGCACCATGAGGTGAAGCATAAGACGCCTGCCCACGCCCGCATGGACAGGCCGTGTCTCGGCCCCCCTGCCAGCCGCCCCGCGCGACCGTCGGCGTCGCGATCGCGCCCGCGCTCGAGCGCGCCTCAGGTTGGGGTGGGCGCGCCGGCTGGCTGGTGGACGGTCCGCGAGCTCCCCGCGCTCGGCCGGATCGTGGTCTCGCGGCCGTCGTCCCAGCGGACGCGGTAGCGGGTCCCGTACGACGCCGGGATCACCTCGAGGATCTCGCCTTCCCGGTCGGCCTGTCCGACCCGTTCCGACTCGACGACGATCCGGTCGCCGACCTGGGCATCCATGCGTCACCTCCCGGTTCACGGCGCGGACCTCGTTCGCCGCGGTCCCCGTGGGCGAAGGATGCGCCTGCCCTGCCGCCCGCGGTAGGGACCGAGGTCACGAACGACGGGCGCCGGAGCAGATTCGGTCCGTGCACGTACGGCAGCGCGCCGACCGGCGCACCTCTTCGGGACGTTCGGCCCTCCGCGGCTGGCAACGCGGCCCGTAGGGTGCAGTCTGTCCCTGTGCCCGCCTGCAACAGCCCGGACGGACATCAAGCGAGGTGGAAAACGCATGAAGGTGCTCGTCAGCGCCGCATCCCGTCACGGAGCCACCGCCGAGATTGCCCGGACGATCGGCGAGACGCTCACGGAGGCCGGGCTGGAAGCAATCGCAGTTCCGCCCGACGCGGTCACGACCCTGGACGGGTACGACGCGGTCGTCATCGGCAGCGGCGTCTATGTCGGCCACTGGATGGACGCGGCAAAGAACCTCGTGGAGCGGTACGCGGGCGAGCTCGCGGCGCGGCCGGTCTGGCTTTTCTCCAGCGGGCCGATCGGCGAACCGCCAAAGCCGGAAGAGGATCCCGCCGACCTGGCCGAGATCATGGCGGCGACGCACGCCCGCGGGCATCGCCTGTTCGCGGGCAAGGTGGACAAGACGATCCTTGGGCTTGGCGAGCGCGTGATCCTCAAGGCTGTCCGGGCGCCGGACGGCGACTTCCGCCCATGGGATGACGTCCGCGAGTGGGCACGCGGGATCGCCGCGGAGTTGGCGGGCGGAGGCACGCCGGCGGGCGGCTGACCGGACCGGCGCTACTGCACGACGTAGCGGGCGATCGCGCTCCAGGTGCTGGAGCCGTTGGACGGCGTGGCCATCGACCACGCGCGCACGTACCAGGAGCCCGGCGTCCCGAAGCGCAGCGAGACGCGCGCGCGTCCACTCGTGTCCGTCGTGACCGAGGTCTGGCGGGACACGATCCATCTCGAGCCGACCCGGCGGTAGACGACGAAGGAGACGACGGCGCGTGGAGGCGTGGCGCGCGCGGGCCGGACCGTCGCCGTGAAGGTGACGGCCGTCCCACGGGGGATCGTCCGCGGTGCGCGCATCGACGCACCCAGGGAGATCGTCTGCTTGACGATCATCCGGACGGGATAGGACGTTGCCGCCGGCAGGTCGGCGGCGCCCTGGAAGCGGACCCGGTACCAGCCGGATTCCGTCGGCGCGACGCTCGTCGCGAGGCTGCCGGAGGCGTCCGTGGTCCCGGGCGCGACCGGGGACCAGGCGCGGCCGTCGGCAGACTGGTCGACCTGCACCACGCGACCGGCCGTCCCCGGCGCCGGCGCGAGGCGCGCGGTCAGCGTGGCGGTGCCGCCCAGCGTGATCCACGCGGGCGCGGCGGTGAGCACGAGCGGCGGGGCCGAACCCGTCGCGAGCACGTCGAACGGCGCGGACGCGAGCGGCGGCAGGCCGGCCGCCGCTGCCTGGAGCACGTACCCGGTGCCGGGCTGGTCGATGGCACATCCGGCAAACGCCGCCACGCCCGCGATCGCGGCCCGCACCAGGCCGCCGTCGCAGACGAGCGTCGCGCCGGTCGGGTTCGTCACCAGCGAGAGCGTCACGTCCGGCGTGCTGCCGGGTCCGGCTCCGACGACGAGCCCGGTCGCGTCCATGACCGTCACGGTCGGCTGGCCCGTGAGCGGCGCACCGGCCAGCGCAGCGGTGATCGGCCAGGCGTATGCCAACGCCGCTGCGGGTCCGAACGGGAGCGGACCCAGGTCCAGGCGACCCGCCCCGAAGGTCGAGTTCGGGACCGGGCTGCCGAGCGGGACGGCGTGCGAGCGAAGCCAGTCGGCCAGCTCGACCGGGGTCAGGCCTGGCCGAGCCTGGAGGACCTGGGCCGCGGCACCGGTCACGAACGGCGCGGACTCGCTCGTGCCGCAGAACGGGTCGTCGGTCGCGGTGGGTGCACAGTCGGCGGCCACGAGATCCGGCTTCACCCGGCCGTCCAGCGTGGGACCGCGCGAGCTGTATTGCTCGATTTCCGTCGGGTGGTCGACGTTGACGGCGCCAACGGCGAGCATCCCCGGGTTCGTGCCGTCGGCCGGCGTGGGAAGGGTTCCCGCGGCGACCTGGTAGGTGAGCTTGACATCCTCGCTGGAGCCCACCAGCAGCTGCATCCTGGGCGTGGACGCACCCGACACGCGCCGGATGGCGATGTCATATCGGCCGGCGGAGGCGGCCGTGTATTCGATGATCTCGAACGGGTCGCCCGTGCCCGCCTGCACGTCGCGCGACGAGTCGACGACGGTCTTCCCCTTGGAGAGCACGAGGTCGTAGTTGTTCGCCGACGCGCCCCACGGGTCGGCCCAGCGAATCGCCACCGTCACGTCCTCGCCGGCGGCCAGGGTCATCCCGTTCACGTCCACGCCCGGCGCGAAGTCGAGCCAGCCGTTGGCGTCCGCATCGGTCCAGGGGCCCGTCCACCCGGAATCGCCGGCGTTGCCGGCCGCGTTCACCCACAGGGCGCCCCCGGCCACGGCCTGGTCCACCAGCGCATAGAGCGAGTTGGAGTACGGCGACGTCCCGTCGCCCGGCCCTTCGAACATCAGCCCGGAGAAGAACGAGGCGTTGATGATCCGGATCCCGTTGCGCGTCATCCAGGTCACCGTCCGCTGCTCGTCGAGCGACGAGATCGGGTCGGCGACGTAGAGGTCGATGCCAGGCGCCATGTCGAAGACGGCCTCGGCGACCGCCGTCCCGTGCGTCTCGCCGTCATCGCAGTCGGCCAGCTTCGAGGTGAACGACCCAACCGACGTGTAGCACCGGGCATGGACCGAGGCAGGCAGAGCGGACCCGAGAAGCGCGGCGATGCCCCCGAAGCCGCCGTCGATGATCCCAACCTTCACACCGTCCCCGGTCAGGCCCGCGGCCTGCCATGCGCTCGACCCCTGGAGGTCGACCGCGGCACCGGCGTCCCCGCTGGCAGTCACGGGCCGGATGGGGCGGATTGCCAGGACCTCCGGCAACCCGGCGAGCGTCGTGAGCCGGTCCGGCGACACGTACGCCTCGACGGTGCGCCCGTCGACGTTCACGACGTGAGCGCCGTCCGCCACGAGCACACCGGCGACCTCCGGCGTCGCCGGCGCGGCCAGCTCGACCGAGACCGCGATCGCGGGACCGGGCATTCGAGCGTCGATGACGAGCCCCGCCATCAGCTGCCGGCGCTGGGTGGTCGAGAGATGGGCGGAGGCGAGCCGCCACAGCGGTTCGCGCAGGACCTGGTTCGGGGGAGCATGGGTCGAGGCGACGGGCACGCCGCCGAAGGCGCCGTCGACCGGCCCCGGCCCCAGCGCGGCGGCGCCCGAGGCGCTGGGGCCGCCGAGGATCACGACCGTGAGCACGGCTGCCGCCAGGCTGCGGCTCGATCGGCTGCGGGCGGCCATCGGCGTCAGGGTAGATCGCCGCGTCCCCGCGCGCCGGGCCGCACGGATCGCCGCGCCCAGCGCGCCGGCCCGGACCCGGCGCGACTA
>CAZKXK010000021.1:0-16890 GCA_964556585.1 uncultured Anaerolineaceae bacterium | reverse complement strand
AACCCACGACCTTCAGGTCCGCAACCTGACGCTCTATCCACTGAGCTACGGGCGCGCGATGGGTGGCGGAGAGGGAGGGATTCGAACCCTCGATGCAGGTTACCCCACATGGCGGTTTAGCAAACCGCTGCACTAGGCCTCTATGCGACCTCTCCGGGCCACGGCCGGCGGATTCTAGCAGACGACGTCGGCGGATCGCGGGAGCGGATCGCGCGAGCGATGGGAGGCCGCTCGCGTGGTGCCGGACGCTCGAGCGTGCCAGGCGCCGGCACGAGCGCGGGCGCGCGTTGACAGGGCCGCCCGGCGGCCGCTATCGTCCGGGCACCGTGCAGGCGCACCACCTCTTCTTTATGGACCCGGCATGACCGTCCGCGGGGCGTAGGCTCCGAGGCACGGCTCGTGCCGGGTGGAAGCAGGGGTCGCGAGCCTCTGCTTTTTTGTTTGTCCGGCAGTTCTCTTCCCGGCACGGGACGCGCGGGACGCGCGGAAGGCAAGACGAGGCAGCATGTTCGTCGTGATGTCGCTCGGGGCGAGCGAGGAAGCGCTCAACGCGGTCCGCAGCCTGATCCTCGATGAGGGGCTGACGCCCCACGAGAACCGGGGCGCGGCCGGAACCGTGATCGCCGTGCTCGGGGAGGGCGGCGCCCGCCTGGACCGCCTCGGCGCCCGGCTGACCGCCATGGCCGGCGTGGCGTCCGTGACCAGGACCAACCGACCATTCAAGCTGACCTCGCGGGCGTTCCACCCCGAGGATACCGTCGTGGAGGTCGGCGACGTGCGAATCGGGGACGGCTCGCTGACGATCATGGCCGGGCCGTGCGCCATCGAATCGCGCGAGCAGCTCCTCGAGACGGCGGACGCGGTCGCCGCGGCCGGCGCGGACATGCTCCGCGGTGGCGCCTTCAAGCCGCGCACGAGCCCGTACTCGTTCCAGGGCCTGGGCCTCCACGGCCTGCGCCTCCTCGCGGAGGCCCGCGAGCGGACCGGGCTGCCGGTGATCACCGAGGTGATGGAGCCCGGGCAGGTGGAACCCGTCGCCGAGTACGCCGACATCCTCCAGATCGGCGCCCGGAACATGCAGAACTACTCGTTGCTCATGGCAGTCGGCAAGGCCGGGCGGCCGGTGCTCATCAAGCGTGCCCTGTCCGGGACGATCGAGGAGTGGCTCATGGCCGCCGAGTACGTGATGTCGAGCGGCAACCCGAACGTGATCCTCTGCGAGCGGGGGATCCGGACATTCGAGACATCCACGCGCAACACGCTCGACATCACCGCTGTCCCGCTCCTGCACGAGATGACGCACCTGCCCGTGGTGATCGACCCATCGCACGCGACCGGCAAGCGCTGGCTGGTTGCCCCGCTGTCGCTTGCAGCTGCGGCGATCGGCGCCGACGGCCTCCTGGTCGAGGTCCACCCTCACCCAGAGGAGGCGCTGTCCGACGGGGACCAGTCGTTGACCCTGGACCAGTTCGCGGCACTCGCGGCGGCCGTCCGGCCGGTACACGAGCAGGCGGCAGCGCTCCACGCACCCCGCGGCGGGGCGATCGCCGCTGCCGGATCCAAGTCCTGAGCCCGGCCGTGCTCGAAGCGCAGATGGCGGACGGGGTCAGCGTGCGCCCCGCGCGCCAGCTTCGCGGCGAGCTGCGGCTGCCCGGCGACAAGTCGATCAGCCATCGCGCGCTCCTGCTCGCGCTGCTCGCCGCGGGCCAGAGCCTGATCACGGGAGCGGGCGACGGTCGCGATGTGCGGGCAACCGCGGACGTCGCGGCCGCGCTCGGGGCGACCGTGACGCGGCTGGGCGGCGATGCCCGGACGGTCGACTACCTGGTGGAATCGCCCGGCCGCGGCGCCCTCGCCGAGCCGGAGGGCGTCCTGGACTGCCGCAACTCCGGGACGACGTTCCGCCTGGTGGCGGGAATCCTCGCGGGCCTGCCGGGCCTTGGCATCCTCGACGGGGATGCCTCACTCCGGCAGCGCCCGATGGGACGCGTGGCAGCGCCCCTGGCGGCGATGGGCGCAACGGTGGTCGGCCGGGCCGGCACGACCCGCGCGCCGTTCGCGATCACGGGGTCGACGGCGCTGCGCGGCATCGAGCACGTCACGTCCGTTCCGAGCGCCCAGGTGAAGTCGTGCGTGCTGCTGGCCGGGCTGGCCGCCACGGGAGCGACGACCGTGCACGAGGCGCTGCTGACGCGCGACCACACGGAGCGGATGCTGCGCGCGCGGGGCGTTCCGGTCAGCACCCAGCTCCTCGGCGACGGGGGCGCCGTCCATGCGGTGACGGGACCAGCGACGGTGATGCCGCTCGATGAACAGGTTCCCGGCGACATTTCCGGGGCGGCCTTCTGGCTGGTCGCGGCGGCCATCCATCCGGACGCGGACCTGCTCCTCCGAAACGTCGGGACGAACCCGACGCGGCGTGGGATCATCGACCTGTTGCGGCGGATGGGCGCCGAGATCGAGGAACGGCCGGTCGGATCCGGCCCGGGCGGGGAGTCCGGCGAGCCGATCGCGGACCTCGCCGTCCGGAGCAGCGCGCTCCACGGAATCGACGTGGGCCCCGCCGAGGTCGCCGGTGCGATCGACGAGGTCCCGATCCTCTGCCTCGCCGCCGCGGTGGCGTCCGGTCGCAGCCGGATCCGCGGCATCGGGGAGCTGCGCCACAAGGAATCGGACCGGGTCGCCGGGATCGTCGCGGGACTGGAGGCCCTCGGCGCCCGCATCCGGGCGGACGGAGACGAGATCGAGATCGAGGGCGGCCACAGGCTCCGGGGCGCTGCGGTCGACAGCCACGACGACCACCGGCTGGCGCTGACTTTCGCCGTCGCGGGCCTCATCGCCGAGGGAACCACGCCCGTCGGGGGCTCCGCCTCCGCCGACGTCTCCTACCCGGGCTTCTTCGACGAGCTGGAGAGGGTGCGCGCATGACGAAACGGATCGTGCTCATCGGCCATCCCGTGGCCCACTCGCTGTCGGGCGTGATGCAGCAGGCGGCGCTCGATTCGCTCGGCATCCCCGCCACCTACGAGCTCTGGGACCGGGCGCCGCTCGAGCTCGCGGACGCGGTCGCGGAGCTGCGCGGCGAGGACTTCCTGGGCGCGAACGTCACGATCCCCCACAAGGAGAAAGTGGCCGCGCTCATGGACCGGCTGACCGAGGAGGCGCACGCGACCGGCGCGGTCAACACGATCACCCGGGATGGCCACCGGCTCGTCGGCCACAACACGGACGTGCCCGGCTTCCGCGTCGCGCTCGACCGGCTGGTCGGCAAGCAGAAGATGCCCCGCCAGGCCGTCGTGCTGGGGTCCGGCGGTGGCGCACGCGCCGTGGTCCACGGGCTCGTGACCGAGGGGTTCCAGCGCATCGTGGTCTTCAATCGTCACCTCCACCGCGCCGAGGCGCTGGTGAAGTTCTTCGGGAGGAGCGCGGCCCACATGGAGCTGCGCGCGATGCCGTGGCACGAGTCGATCATCGAGGCCGAGCTCTCCCGCGCCCGCGTCCTGGTAAACGCCACCTCGGTCGGCCTGGCCGGGGACGTCAGCCCGATCCCGGCCGAGCTGCTGCCCGGCGACCTGCTCGTGCTGGACCTCATCTACAACCCGCCCCAGACGCGGCTCCTGCGCGACGCGGCCGCCGCTGGGTGCACGACCCAGAACGGTGAGCTGATGCTGCTCCACCAGGGGGCCGCCGCATTCACGCTCTGGACGGGACAGCCCGCACCGGAAGAGCTGATGCGCGAGAAGCTGGAAGCCGAGCTGGCCCTGGCGGCCTCCGAGACCGGATCGGCAGCCGAGCCGGGAGATCCCGGAGCGGGATGACCGCCTTCCGCTTCCTGACGGCCGGGGAGTCGCACGGGCCCGCGCTCGGCGCCACGCTCGAAGGGCTTCCGGCCGGCGTGCTCGTCAGCGCGGACGCGATCGCCGTCGACCTTCGCCGCCGCCAGGGCGGCTATGGCCGCGGGGCGCGGCAGACGATCGAACAGGACCGCGCGGAGATCCTCGCGGGGGTCCGGCACGGGCTGACGATCGGCTCGCCGATCCTGCTCCTGGTGCGGAACCGGGACTGGGAGAACTGGACCCGGGTGATGCAGGTGGAACCGCTCTCGGCGGCCCAGTCCGACGAGCTCGCCATCCTCGCGGCGGAAGGCAACCGGCGCGCGCAGCCGGTGACCCGGCTCCGGCCCGGCCACGCGGACCTCGCCGGCGCCCTGAAGTACGGCTTCAGCGATGCGCGCCCGGTGCTCGAGCGCGCCTCGGCACGCGAGACGGCGGCTCGGGTCGCGGCGGGGGCCGTGTGCCGTGCGTTCCTGGGGGCGCTCGGCATCGATGTCTGGTCCTTCACCGCCGAGGTCGGAGGCGTCGCCCTGGACCCGGCCGGCGCGACGCGGACCCGCGCCGAATCCGAGGCGAGCCCCCTGCGCTGCCCCGACCCCGACGCCGAGGCGCGGATGGTGGCGCGGATCGACGAGGCCCGTTCGCTGGGCAACACGGTCGGCGGCGTCTTCGAGGTGGTGGCCCACGGGCTCCCCATCGGCCTTGGCAGCCACGTCCACTGGGACCGACGCCTCGACGGCGCGCTGGCGGGCGCGATCATGAGCATCCCGAGCGTGAAGGGCGTGGAGCTCGGGCTCGGGTTCGCGCAGACCCGGCTGCTCGGATCCGAGGTCCACGACGTGATCGAGGGCCGCGACCCGGCCGGGGCGTGGATCCACCGGTCGAACAACGCCGGCGGCCTGACCGGCGGCATCACGAACGGGCAGCCGCTCGTCGTCCGCGGCGCCGTGAAGCCGATCTCGACCCTCGCGCGGCCCCTGCCTTCCGCCGACCTCGTGAGCGGCGAAGCGGTGGACACCGCCCACTACGAGCGCTCCGACATCAGCGTCGTCCCGGCCGCGGGCGTGATCGGCGAGGCGATGGTGCTCCTGACGCTGACTTCGGCGGTGCTCGAGAAGTTCGGGGGCGACTCGCTGGCCGAGGTCCAGGACAACCTCGCGCGTTACGTCGCGCGGATCAGCCGTCTGCCGCACGCGCTCGACGATGCCACTGCCGGGCCGGGTGCGCGCCGCGCCACGCAGCCCGACCCGGGATCGGGCGCCGCCGGGTCGGGTGGGGACGACTAGACGAGCCATGGACCTGGTCCTCGTCGGGTTGCCCGGGAGCGGCAAGACCGCGGTCGGTCGCCGCCTCTCGCGCCGCCGTGGGGCGACGTTCGTCGACGTGGACGAGGAGATCGAGCGCGAAGCCGGGCGCCCGATCCCGTCGATCTTCGCCGAGGAGGGCGAGGCGGGCTTCCGCGCGCGGGAGCGCCGCGCGATCGAGGCGCTCGGACCCGCGGACCCGCGGCCCGGCCTGACCCGCGTCATCGCCACGGGGGGCGGCGCCCCCGTTGACCCGCGCAACCGGTGGCACCTCTATCGCGGTCGGATGGCTGCCTGGCTCGACGGCCCGCCGGAGATCCTCGCCCAGCGCGTCCGGAGCTCGCCCGTGCCGCGGCCCCTGCTGAGCGGTGCCGACCCGGTTGCGGCGATGCGCGCCCTGGCGGCAACCCGGGCGCCCTTCTATGCGCCGGCGCTGCGCGTGAACGGGATCGTCGGCCTGGCCGGGATCGTGGAGACCCTGGAACGCCACCTTGCCGACCCGGTCCTGCGGACGCTGCTCCTGCGGGCCACCACGCGGCTCGGCCGGTACGAGCTGGGCGACGGCACGGCCGGGGCCGGCATCGTAGAGGCGCTCGAGAGTCTCGAGGCACGCCGCGCCTTCCTCGTGTCCGAGCCGCGCGCCTGGGAGGCCGCGGGAGCCGCCATCTCCGACGCACTGGGCGCGGCCGGGATCCCGACCGAGCTGATCCTGCTTCCACGCGGCGAGGATGCCAAGCAGCTCGGGGTGATCGAGGAAGCGGCCCGCCGGCTCGCCAACCTGCATGCCGAACGGACGGATCCGGTCGTGGCGATCGGCGGCGGCGCGCTGGGCGACGCGGCCGGGTTCCTCGCCGCGACCTGGCTGCGCGGCGTGCCGCTGGTTCACGTCCCGACGACGCTCGTCGCCCAGCTGGACAGCTCGATCGGCGGCAAGACCGCCGTCGACCTGCCCGAGGGGAAGAACCTCGTCGGCGCCTTCCACCAGGCCGTGGCAAACGTCACGGACGTCGCCTTCCTGCGGACGCTCGATCCCCGCGAGCTGTGCGCGGCCCTGGGCGAGGCGGTCAAGATGGGGACGCTCGGCGACGAGCGGCTCCTGGAGCTCCTGGAGGCCGACGGGCCGGCCCTCGCGACAGGCGACCCGTCCGCCTTCGAGTCGGGCGCCATGGCGGAGCTCGTGGAGCGTTGCGCGATGGCCAAGATCGACGTCGTGACCGCCGACGAGCGCGAGCAGGGCGGCCGGATCTCCCTGAACCTCGGGCACTCGCTCGGCCACGCGATCGAGACGGCGGCGGCCTTCCGGGGCATTCTCCACGGGGAGGCCGTCGCGTATGGGCTGCGGGCCGCGCTCCGGATCGGGGTGGCGATGGACGTGACGCCGCCAGACCGCGCGAACCGGGTGGAGCGGCTCCTGGACCGGCTCGAGCTTGCCCTGGCACCGCTCCCGACCCCGGCCGACGCGATCCTCGAGGCGGTCGCGACGGACAAGAAACACCACGCCGGACATCTCCGCTGGGTCCTCGCGACCGCCGGTGGCTGGACGGTCCGCACGGATGTCCCGGCCGACGTGGTGGCTGCGGCGGCACGAGGCGTGCTGGCCGGCAGGCCGGCCGGCGCCCGGGGGCCACGGGGAGCACGGGCGCACGCCGACGGGACCGGCGCATGAGCGAGACCCGTGGACTGCCCGAGGGCGCCGAGCGCGCGCTCCGCGTGCTCGTGCTGAATGGCCCGAACCTGGACCTGCTGGGAACCCGGGAGCCGGCGATCTATGGACGCGAGACGCTCGACCAGGTCAACGCGGGGATCGCGGCGCGGGCCGCGGAGCTCGGCGTGTCCGTGGCCTTCTTCCAGTCGAACCACGAGGGCGCGTTGATCGACCGGCTCCACCGTCGCGACTTCGACGCCGCGATCGTGAACGCCGCCGGGCTCACCCACACGTCGGTCAGCCTGCGCGACGCGCTGCTCGCCGTGGAGCGCCCGTTCGTGGAGGTACACCTCTCCGATCCGGCCGGCCGCGAGCCGTTCCGGCGGGTGAACTTCCTGGAGGACGTGGCGGTCGCCCGCTTCGTGGGCCTGCACGCCCGGGGCTACATCCTCGCGCTGGAGGAGCTGGCTCGCCGATGGACGGCGGGCCTCATCCCCGCGCGGGCCGGCGACGCCTAGGCGCCCGGTGGGTGAGCGGCGGCGCACCGGGAGCGGGACGCGGCCGGCTGCCGCGGTGACGGCACCAGTCGAGCCGGCGGCACGGGTCATCGCAGCGGAGATCACCGCGAGGGCCACCGAGGCCACCGACCCGACGGCCGAGGCGCTCGCCCCGCTCCGGCAACGCATCGACACGATCGACCACGAGATCGTGGCGCTCCTCAACGAGCGGGCCCAGATCGCCCTGGAGATCGGCAGCGTCAAGCAGGTGACGGGCCGCCGAACCGTGCGCGACGCCGCCCGCGAGGCACAGGTCCTCGAGCACGTCACGAGCGCGTCGGCGGGGCTCTTCCCGAAGCCGGAGCTCGTCGCCCTGTATCGGAAGCTGATCGCCGCGACGCGCCGCGTGCAGCACGCCCAGAAGCGGGATCGCGGCCGCGGCGGAGATGCCGGGCCGAAGGCGGACTCGCAGAACAGACCGCGGAGCAGAGCAGAGGACGAGCGGTGAGCGAAGCCGGGGAGGTCACGGAGTCGTCGCCGATCCTTGAGTTCGATCCGACGCCAGAGGCGATGATCGAACCGGCCGCCGTGGTGAAGCCGGGCGATGTCCCAGCCCACGTTGTGCTCTGCTACTTCCAGGACATCATCGAGCGTGTCGTGCATGAGCATGGTGGCCGTCAGGTCGCCAGGCTTCGATCGGAGATCGGTGACAACCCGATCTACGAGATCGACTACGGCGGACGCCGTCTCGCGCTCGTGCATCCTGGTGTTGGCGCACCGCTCGCGGCGGGTTTCCTCGAGGAGTTGATCGCCCTCGGCTGTCGCGCGTTTGTCGCTGCGGGTGGCGCGGGCGTTCTCGTTCCCGAGTTGGGGCTCGGACACGTCATCGTGCCCACGGCTGCCATCCGCGACGAAGGGACGAGCTACCACTACCTGCCGCCGGGCAGGGAGGTTGTGGCGGACCCGGATGCCGTCGCCGCGATCATTGCCACACTCGTGCACCACAACGTGCCCTACGTCACGGGCAAGACCTGGACGACCGATGCGCTGTATCGCGAGACGCGGACCAAGCTGGCTCGCCGCGTGGCCGAGGGTTGTCTCACCGTCGAGATGGAGGCAGCGGCGTGCTTCGCGGTTGCTGCGTTCCGGGGCGTGCCATTCGGGCAGCTCGTCTATGCGGGCGATGACCTGTCTGGCGAGCAATGGGATGAGCGAGGCTGGGTGCGCCACGCGTCCGGCCGCGAGATGCTGTTCCGGCTCGCCGCGGAGTCGGTGCTCCGCCTGGCGCCAGCCGATACGGTGCTCGACGGCGTTCGGTGGCAGCTTCCACCGAGGCAAGCACCGAGTAGCTCAGCGAGCAGCAACGTGGCGGTTCCCGAACCCGAGGTCACGCTCACGGACGGCACCGTCACGCTGCGTCCCTGGCGCCCCGAGGATGCACCGTCCGTTCTCGCGGCGTGCCAAGACCCGCTCATCGCCCGGTTCATTCCCATCCCGCAGCCCTACACGGAAACTGACGCGGAGTCGTTCGTCGCGAGCCGTCGGCGAGACTGGGAGACGGAGGATGAGCGATCGTTCGCGATCGTCGATGCCGTGACCGGCGAGCTTCTCGGCTCGATCGCCCGGCACGGACCATTCGGCCACCGCGCAACGTACGGCTATTGGCTGGTCCCGCACGCTCGCGGTCGTGGCAACGCGACCCGGGCGCTGCGCCTCATCACCGACTGGACGGTCGCGACGACCGATGTCGTCCGCCTCGACCTTTACACCGACCTCGAGAATGATGCCTCCGGGCGGGTCGCCCAGCGCGTCGGGTTCGAGCGCGAGGGAATCCGGCGAGCGTGGGACGTCGACCGCGAAGGTCGGCCGATTGACGTGGTCTTCTACGTCCTCGTCCGCGACGGCACCGGCAACTCGTCGACCGGCTGACGGTCCGAGGGCGGCGCCTCATCGCTGGCGCCCCGGATGCTCAGGGCCGCCGCGGCCCGCAACCGCTCCACCAGCCGCCCCAGCCCCGGCGCGTCGCGGCCGTCCGGGCCGAGCGCGTCGATGAGCGCTGAGGCCACGATCACCCCGTCCGCGCCAGCCCGCACGAGCGCCCGGACGTGGGCGGGGCGCGACACGCCGAACCCGACCGCAACCGGAACGGGGCACGCGGCCTTCACGGCCCGGACGTAGCGCCCGACCTCCGGCGGCAGGTTGGCCCGAGCCCCGGTCACGCCCACGAGGGAGACCGTGTACAGGAAGCCGCCGGTCCGGGCGGCGATCGCGGCACGCCGACCCGGCGGCGTCGTCGGCGCGACCAGGTAGACGAGGGCGATCCCGGCATCCCGGCAGGCGGCCTCGAACGGCGCGCCCTCGTCGGGCGTCAGGTCGGCCACGATGACGCCCGACGCGCCGGCATCGGCGAGCCGCCGCGCCGCGGTCGCGCCGCCGCCCCCGGCCAGGAGCTGGTTCGCATAGCACATCGGCACGAGCGGGACGCCGGGCCGGGCGGCGGCGATCCGGGCGAGCAGCGCGACCGACCGGTCCAGCGTGGCACCCGCCCGCAACGCCACGGCCGAGGCCCGCTGGAGCGTCGCCCCGTCGGCGAGCGGGTCCGAGTACGGGAGTCCAACCTCGAGGAGGTCGGCGCCGGCGTCGATCGCGGCGACCGCCGCCGCAAGGCTGCCGGCCGCGTCCGGGTAGCCAGCCACGACATACGGGATCAGCGCCGCGCGCTTCGCGGCGCTGGCGCGACCGAAGGCGGCCGCGATCCGGGCTGCCCCCGGGGTCGCGTTCGTTCCCGGGACGGCGCCCGCCGGGGCTGCGGCCGCGGCGCCCGCGATCTCGCGGCTCACGCCGTCCCCTCGCGCCGCTCGAGCGCGGCGAGGTCCTTGTCGCCCCGGCCGGAGAGGCCGACGACGATGACCGCGTCGTCGGGACGCAGCGCGACCGGGCGTGGGCCGCCCGGCCCGCCCGTTCGGCCCAGGAGGATCCGCGGAAGCGCCGCGAGCGCATGGGCGGGCTCGAGCGCCGGCAGGATCCCCTCCGACCGCGACAGGTCGCGGATCGCCGCCACCGCGTCGTCGTCGGTGGTGGAGACGACCTCCAGTCGCCCAGCCTCGAACAGCGCCGAGAGCTGGGGCCCGACACCCGGGTAGTCGAGGCCGGCCGAAATCGAGTGCGCCTCCGTGACCTGTCCGTCCCGGTCCTGGAGCATGTAGGAGCGCGCGCCGTGGAGGATGCCGGGCGTCCCGCCGGCGAGCGCCGCGGCGTGACGGCCCGTCGCGATCCCCTCCCCTTCCGCCTCGGCGGCCACGAGCCGGACGGCCGGCTCGCCGATGAAGCGCGAGAAGAGGCCGATCGCGTTGGAGCCGCCCCCGACGCACGCTGCCACCAGGTCGGGCAGCCTCCCCTCGACGGCCTGGAGCTGCGCCGCCGCCTCGTCGCCGATCACGCGCTGCAGGTCCCGCACGAGGGTCGGGTACGGATGGGGTCCCATCGCGCTGCCCAGGACGTAGTGGGTGCTCGCGACGTTGGTGACCCAGTCGCGCATCGCGTCGTTCACCGCGTCCTTCAGCGTCGCCGTTCCCGACGTCACCGGGCGCACCTCGGCGCCGAGCGCCTGCATCCGCAGGACGTTGGGACGCTGGCGCTCGATGTCCACGGCACCCATGAAGACGACACAGGGCAGGCCCAGGAGCGCGCAGGCGGTGGCCGTCGCCACGCCGTGCTGGCCGGCGCCGGTCTCGGCGATCACGCGCGTCTTGCCCAGGCGCCGCGTCAGGAGCGCCTGCCCGAGCGCGTTGTTGATCTTGTGGGCACCGGTGTGGGCGAGATCCTCGCGCTTGAGGTAGACCCGGAGCCGGGTCGGCAGGCGGGCCGTCCGGTCCAGCTCCCGGGCGCGCTCGAGCACGAAGGCCGCGAGCCGGTCGGCGCGGTAGACGGGCGTCGGACGTCCCGCGTACGTCGCGAGGAGGGCGCGCAGCTCGGCCCAGAAGACCGGGTCGTCGCGAAGCCCCGCGTACGCATCCTCGAGCTCGCGCAGCGCGGTGACGAGCGTCTCGGGGACGTAGCGGCCGCCGAACGTCCGATCCACTCCCCAGCGACCGGCGGCGTCGGCGTCGACAAGGCCCGGGTCGCCGACCTCGGGCCGAGCGGGCACGTGGGGTCGGTCGAAGCGCGCCGCACGGGCACGTTTCGCGAACAGCGCGACGGCCAGAGGATCCTTCGTGGGCCGCTCACCGGGGAGGCGCGGGCGCTCCACCCCGGACGCCACGTCCACCCCGACGGCAGGCACGGCCAGCAGCGCCTCGCCGACGTTGGCCGGGTCGAGCCCGCCCGCCAAAATGACGGGGATCTCGCGCGCGATGGACGCCGCGACGGACGGGTCCGCGCGCGTGCCGGTCCCGCCCGGGTACCGCCCGCCGGCCGTGTCGAGGAGGATCCGCTCGGCGCCGGCTGCGAGGTACGCCCTGGCCCGGGTGAGCGCATCGCCTGACGCAATGCCATCCCGGGATGCGGTTGCGGGCAGGTGCACGACGACCCACGCTGGCCGCGGCGACGCCGCGATCCGTTCCTCGGCCTCCCCGCCCGCGTACTGGATGACATCCGGATCGACGTCGCGGACGATCGCAGCGAGCAGCGGTCCGTCGGCGTTCGCGGTGATCGCCACGACGGACGGGGCATGACCGGCCGCCGCGCCCGCCCGGGCTCGACGCGCGAGGTCCGCGCCCTCCGCGAGCGTGACTTCGCGGGGCGTCCCGGCCACGAAGTTCAGGCCGACGGCGTCCGCCCCGGCGGCGCGCGCAGCCTGGATCCCGGCCGCATCCACGATGCCGCAGATCTTCACGAGCGGAGCGCGCGCGATGGCACCCGGGTCGTCGGGGACGGCTCCCGCCGCGACGAATGCCGCGGCGGCCGCACGGGGATCCGCCGCGCGCATCAGGGCCTCGCCGACGAGGGCGGCGTCGTAGCCGGCGGCCCGCCAGCGTCGCAGCGTCCCGACGTCGCGGACGCCGGACTCGGCGACGGCGATCCGGTCGGCCGGGATGCGCTGGCGGAGCCGAATGGGGCCGTCCGGGTCCACCACCAGCGTTCGCAGGTCGCGACTGTTGACGGCGACGATGCGCGCGCCGGTCGCGAGCGCCGCGTCGAGCTCCTTCTCCGCGTGGACCTCCACGAGCGGCTCGAGCCCGAGATCCCACGCGCGCCGGACCAGGTCGGCCAGGCGCCGCGCCGGATGGAGCGCCGCGATCAGGAGCACGAGGTCGGCACCCGCCGCGCGCAGCATGGGCAGCTGGCGGGGATCGACCACGAACTCCTTCGCCAGGACCGGGACGGCAACCGCGGCGCGGACGGCCCGGAGATCGCCGACCGACCCCCCGAACCAGTGCGGCTCGCAGAGGACAGAGATCGCCGCCGCGCCGCCTGCCGCATAGGCGCGGGCGCGTACGACGAGATCATCCGCCGGCGCGATCGCGCCGGCCGACGGCGACCTGCGCTTGACCTCGGCGAACAGGTGCAGGCCCGGTGCGGCGAGCCGCTCGAGGATCGGTCTCGGGGCGGGCGAGGCAGGCGCCGCCGCCCGGACGAGCGTCGCGTATGTCGCGCCGCCGAGCTCCGCGGCAACGTCAACGGCGCGCCGAGCGGCGATCTCGGCGAGGACCCCTCCCCGTGCGGTGCGGTGGTGCGCCCTGGTCCCGGGCGTGACGGTCATGCCCGGACCTCCGTTGCCGCGCGGGCCGCGCTCGCCTCGTCCGACGACCGCCGCTCGACGCGGAGCCGCTGGAGCAGCAGTGATGCGGCCCCCGCATCGAGGACCTGGGCGGCCCGCGCGACTCCGGCGGCCAGGTCGGCGGCCCGGCCGGCGGCCACGAGCGCCGCACCCGCGTTGAGCAGAACGACGTCGCGCCGCGGCCCGCGCTCCGTCCCGGCAAGGACCGCCTCCACGAGCGCCGCGTTCTCGGCCGGCGACCCGCCCGCGAGCTGCGAGGTCTCAGCGGCGTCGAGACCCAGCGCCACGACGTCGACCTCCCGGCGCACGACGTGACCCGGCGTGACGTCGTGGATGACGCCGCTCCCGTCGAGCGGGAGCTCGTCCACGCCCGCGCCATGCACGACGAGCGAGCGTTCCGTGCCGAGGGCGCGCAGGACCGCCGCCAGCTTCGGGGCAGCGACCGGGTCCCCGACGCCGACGAGCTGGCGCCGGGTCCCGGCGGGATTCGTCAGCGGGCCCAGCAGGTTGAACGCGGTCCGGACGCCGATCTCCCGCCGGGTCGGGCCCGCGTGGCGCATCGCCGGGCTGAACGCGGGCGCGAACAGGAAGGCGAAACCGACCCTCCGCAGGGCGGCCGCGGCGGAGTCCGCGTCGTGGTCGATCCGCACGCCGAGCGCGTCGAGCACGTCCGCGGAGCCGGACCGCGACGTGATCGCCCGGTTGCCGTGCTTGGCGACCGGGACGCCGGAGGCCGCCACGACGAGCGCAGCCGCCGTCGAGATGTTGAACGTGCCCGAGCCGTCGCCGCCGGTGCCGACGACATCGACGGCGCCCGCGGGCGCGTCCACGTGCACGACCCGCTCGCGCATCGCCTGCGCGAAGCCCGCCAGCTCATTGACCGTCTCGCCGCGCATCCGCAGCGCGACGAGGAGGGCCGCCAGCTGGGACGGCGTGGACTCGCCGTCCATCACGGCGCCCATCGCCCGGTGCGCCTGGTCGCGGTCCAGCGTCTCCCCGTCGATCACGGCAGCCAGCGCTGCCCGAACCGCGTCGCTCATGGGATCGCCCCCGCCCCGGCCGCGACGCGCGGGAGCCCGCCGGTGGCGAAGGACCCCGCGGCGGCATCGAGCACGGCCGCGTCACCCTCGCCGGCGAGGCGGAGGAAGTTCGCGAGGAGGTGCGGTCCGTCGGGCGTGAGCACTGACTCGGGGTGGAACTGGACGCCTTCCATCGGCAGCGTCGCATGCCGGAGCCCCATCACGACGCCGTCGGCGGCACTCCGGGCAGTCACGAACAGCTCCGGCGGCAGCGCCCGGGGATCCACGGCGAGCGAGTGGTAGCGGGCCGCAGGAAACGTCGCGGGCATGCCCGCGAGCAGGCCGATGCCGTCGTGCTCGATCGTGGAGGCCTCGCCGTGGACGAGCGACGGCGCCCGCACGATCGACGCCCCGAACGCGGCGGCCATCGACTGCATGCCCAGGCAGACGCCCAGGAGCGGGATGCGGCGCTCGGCCGCGAACGTGACCGCCGCGATGGAGACGCCGGCGTGCGCCGGGTCCGACGGGCCCGGCGAGATCACGATCCCCCGCAGCTCGGCGGCCGGATCGTCGGCCAGCGCGGCGAGGCCGGCGAGATCGATCGCGTCGTTGCGCACGACCCGGACCGCCGCGCCGGCGGCCTGCAGCGCCTGGACGAGGTTGTAGGTGAAGCTGTCGTAGTTGTCGATCACGAGGATCACCGCGAGCTCCCCGCCGCGGCCGCGTCCGCCGGGTCGGGGATGCCGGCCGGATCGGGAGTGGCGGCCGGATCGGGCGCCGCCGGTTCCCGGTCCGCGCCGGATGCTGCCGGTCCCCGGTCCGCGCCGGCCGCCAGCTCCAGGGCGCGACGCAGCGCCGCTGCCTTGTGCTCCGTCTCCTCGAACTCGCGCTCCGGGACGCTCCCCGCGACGATCCCAGCACCGGCATGGAGATGGGCGACACCGTCCTTGAGCACGGCGCTCCGGATGGCGATCGCCGTGTCGAGGTTGCCGTCGTAGCCGAGGTAGCCCACGGCGCCGCCGTACAGGCCGCGCCGCTCGCGCTCGGCCGCCGCGATGAGCTGCATCGCGCGGACCTTCGGGGCGCCCGAGAGCGTCCCCGCGGGGAAGACGCTTCGCAACGCGTCGAGCGCGTCCAGCGCCGGGGCCAGCCGGCCTTCGACATGGCTCACGAGGTGCAGCACGTGGCTGTAGCGCTCCACTTCCATGTACTTCGAGACCCGCACGGTCCCGGGTCGGGCTACACGGCCCAAGTCGTTGCGCCCCAGGTCGACGAGCATGACGTGCTCGGCACGCTCCTTCGGGTCCGCCGCCAACTCCTCGGCGAGGCGGGCGTCGTCGGCCGGCGTGGCGCCGCGGGGCCGCGTGCCGGCAATCGGGTGCGTGGTCATCCGGTCCCCCTCCACCTGGAGGAGCAGCTCGGGGCTGGCGCCGACCACCTCGAACGAGGGCGTCCGGACGAAGAACAGGTAGGGGCTGGGGTTCACCCGGCGCAGCGCGCGATAGAGACCGATCCCGTCCACCGGACGCCCGTCGGGACCGGCCGGCAGCGCCCGGGTCTCGCGCCGCGCGAGCACGACCTGGATCGCTTCGCCGGCGGCGATCGCCTCCTTGGCGGCCCGGACCGCTGCTTCGAACGCGTCGCGGCCGAGGCTGGTGCGGGTTTCGTCCGGTGGCGCCGGCGGAAATACCCCCGGCACCGAACCGGCGCCTGCGCCGACCACCGCGCCGGAGATCTCCGCCGCGGACGGCCGCGCCGTCCGCTCGAGCGCCTCGAAGATGGCCCGCTCCGCGATCCGGTAGCGCTCCTCCAGGCGCGGCGTCTCCGTGTGGAGCGAGGCGATCGCGCTGAGCTCGTGGGTCAGGTGGTCGAAGACCAGGACCAGGTCGGTCTCGATGAAGCTGGCGAGCGGGACGCCGACCGGATCGGCCGCCGGGAGCGGCACGCTCGGCTCGAAGACGGAGACTGCGTCGTAGGCGAGCGCGCCCACCGCCCCGCCCGTGAACCGTGGCATCCCGTCCCCCGGCTCGACCGCCCGCCGCGGCACGAACGCCCGCAGGGCGGCAAGCGGATCCGCCGCGGGGAGGCTGGTCACCGGCAGGTCCGGCGCGTAGGCGGTCACCCCTACCGGCCGGTCCTGGATGTGGGCGATGCCGTCGCGCACCTCCAGCAGCCGGCGCGGCCCGGTGCCCAGGAAGCTGTAGCGGCCGAGGCGCTCGCCGCCCTCGACGGACTCCAGGAGATACGCGGGAGTCGTGCCGTCGTCGAGCCGGAGAAAGGCACCGATCGGCGTCTCGAGATCGGCGTCGCGGGTCGCGCGGAGACGGATCGTGTCCACGCGGCCGGCGAGGCGCTTGACCTCGCCGAGGCTGAGCGGGTGCTGGGTGGACATCGTCCGCGGACCTCCAGAGACAACGAAACCGACCTTCGTCCACTCGGGACGAACGGCCGGTTCGACCATCCGCGGTGCCACCCGACTTCGGCACTGCCGCACTCGCCTGACCGACGGGACGGCGGGACCGTCCGATCGGCGCTGCCCGCTATCGCTGGCGCCCTGCGCCGGAGCCTACTGGAGCGGGCCCTGCCCGCGCGTTCGGTCCGGAAGCTCCCGGGTCCATTCACCGCCGCCGCCACCCCGGTCTTCCACCGGCCGCCGGGTCTCTCTGCCGGCGCACGACGGGTACTCGTCCCGTTCACAGCCCACGTCTTCAGTTGCCGCGGAGTCTAGGGTGCACTTGCCGAATTGGTCAAGCGCGGTCAGCGTGACTGTCGGCGTGAGCGTCAATCTCGGGCGCCATCGGCCTGACGCGTGTGCAAGTGCCCGAGACCTGGCGGAGAGGGTGGGATTCGAACCCACGGGGCTTGCACCCGGC